>JAKFCK010000541.1:0-15240 GCA_036676685.1 Chitinophagaceae bacterium
AAAAGATCGATGCCGTTATGCTCAATGGTTTCCTGAAAGTGGGGGGTGTGGAAGTTTTCGGTACTTTTGAAACTTCTAAAGGAAGAACAAAAACTGAGACTGCTTCCAGGAAAGCAAGCCAGGTAGCTGCCGATGTACTTTACAGGTTTGGAGTAAATGAGAACCTATATGTAGGCGCGAGATATAATGCAGTAACAGCACGCCTCGCAGGTATGGCCGAAGATGTAAAAGTAAATCGTACAGCCCTTGCAGCAGGTTGGTTCCTTACAAGGAATGTACTTTTGAAAGGAGAATATTTAATTCAGAATTATGATGATTTCCCTGTTGCTGATTATCGGAACGGTGGAAAAATAAAAGGCTTTGTTGTAGAAGCTGTAGTGGGCTTCTAAAGGTTGGTTTTAATTATAATTCCATGCAAAAGAATGAGGTAAGACTCATTCTTTTGTCATTCAAATAAAAATTATTTATTATGAAAATAGTTAAACTCCTTTCCTGCCTGCTTCTCTACATGACGGTGAGTTGCCCGGATAGTTTTGCCCAGCGCCGTATCATCAAGTGGGCTGTGCAGAAACACGGTACATTATGGGTGAACGGAAGTTCTAATATTAATAACTTTTCCTGCAGCATAACCGGCATTTCTGAATACGATACAATTACAGTATTCTATGATCCGCTTAAAGCGCTGGCCCTCCGGGGCGCAATAAAAATGAGTGTCCTGAGTTTCGATTGCCAGAATAATATGATAAGGAAAGATCTCCGGAAGACTTTAAAAGCTGAGCAGTACCCAACAATGATCATTCGTTTTCTCACGCTCAAGACACTGCCTACGTTAACGTCTAAAGCTGAATTTGTAAGTGGTTGGGTAGAAGTGGAGTTGGCCGGGGTGAAGAAAAAATTTGAACTCAACTATTCATTCAAACAATCCTCACCGGGGATTATTAAATTAAACGGGGGCCGTAAATTTTGTTTTTCAGATTTTAGCCTGGCACCTCCACAAAAATTTTCAGGGCTCGTAAAGATCAGGGATGAATTCGATGTAAATTTTATGTTGGTGTTAAAGACGATGTGATATTCGCCTTCCGGTGTATAAGCACAAAAACTGCACTGGAAACTTGAAGTTATTTGTGTTGGTGAATCATGTTGTCAAGGATCTGCTGAAACCTGGTATAATGTTTTTTTGGCGTTCGCAGATAAGTCGTTCTTTCCAGGCTTCCGCAAAACTCCATAATAGCTTCAAACATTTCCGGTGCGAATCTTATGAGAGTCGAGTCATAATCACTCGGGTTCTCGGGTAAAATACACACAATTAAACCTTCCTCATTTTCTATCTGGCCGTTGTCGTTAAGTTTCCATTTCATAGTTCAGCGTTAAGGATTAAAAATGCCCGGCTCTCACATAACCGGTAAGGGCAGTGTTTCATGAACTTCAATGCTGCAGGCGGGGTTCCAGGCAAGGTGGGGGTGATCCATTAATAAAGCCTTTGCGTCCTCCATATTTTCTGCCTGCAGGATCGAATATCCGGTTACATCCTTCGCACTTTTTTTTTGTTCCCCGCCGGGCGTGATCTCCTGGCCATTCACCAATGGCCAACCCAGGTCAACCAGTTTATCCCCACATCTCTGTGCCCAAAGCACCCATGCACGCATACCTTTCTCTGTATCATCCCGGTTATGTAACAAGGTTTGTTGAACTACAGCTGCAGGAGCATGATATAACACCATGAACTTTTTCATGTTTTTTCTTTTAGGGTTCACATTTAAAAAACAAAAAACTAACACATACCAGTAAAGCAGCCCGGTAATAAGGAGCCACGATGTAGTTATGTGGAATATGGTTAAAGAGGCAGCTGCTATTCCGCAGCAGGGAGAGTTTTACTTTTCATAGGATGTTGAAAAAAACAGGCACGTATTGTTTCAAACACTACAAGTTTTATACCGATCTTAGGCCAGGAGGAACCATGTTATTCTCCCACAACGGCGAATGTGGATTTTTTGGTCTTGAATATGTTCAACACGGCGACTGTTGATATTTCCTGTTTACACCCGGCAGCATTTACGCTACTCAAACGCAGGCTCCCAGTGCCGATGCATAAAAGGGTCAGCGTAACAGTGAGACATCCGCCCAGGCATACCGGTGCACGAGTGCTGGTCTATCCTCCGCAGTTTGTTTTTCCACGGTTTCCACCCTGGTGCCGCCAAGGCGTTCGTAAACGGCGATCGCGGGTAAGTTTTGGGCGTATACCCACAGCCACAAACTGCGGTCTTTAGCAAGATCGATGATGATGCCCGCACAATGCTGCATCAAGGTTTTTCCAATGCCTTTATTTTGTTCACCTGGTGCAACGTGTAAATTGTCGAGCATCGATCCAAATCTGGGATCTTCATCCAGCACGAGGCAGGAAAAACCTACAATTTTGTGCTCATACAGGGCGAGGGTGGTGAATTGTTTGGCCGGGGGCTTGTCCAATTTATATCGCCAGGTCTGCTCCATATATTTCTCTACCTCGTTCTGCAGGAAAAAGTCACTGAGGATGCCCCGGTAACTTTGCCGCCAGTTGGCTGCATGCAGGTGGGCTATGCTTAGGTAGTCTGAAAATTGAGCGGTTTGTAAAGTAATCATGATAAGATGCAATCGATTAACAAGATACAGGTATAAAGCCCAAAAGTCCACCAGCTTTTTTTACCGGGCTACAACCGACAACAGTTCGTCTACCCGCACCGGTTTATAACCTTCCTGTTTTAGCCATTGGAGTAAACCCGGGAGCAACTTATAAAATTTATCCTTTCTTTCCTGCGCAGTTCCGATATGCAAAAGCAAAATAAAACCATTCAACCCTTTCGGGCTGCTGCCCTCGTACTTTTTTATAGACTGTAGTATCTCAGTGCTGTTCCTGTAATTTTTCAATGCCGGCCAGGTATAATCAGCAGCCCCCAATGTGCCCGGGGAAAAATTGATGAGTTGCAGGCCCATTTCTTTCGTCCACGCTGCAATGGTATCATTATACCATTCGTAGGGCGGAAGAAAAAATGGTGCATCTTTTTTATGTATACCGTAGGTTTTCATTACATCATAATTCAATTGCAGGTCTTGCTTAAATTGTTTTTGTGTGACCAGCAGGCTGTCTCTTTTTATCCAGTCGTTATACAACAAATGATCATTGCTGTGGGCACCGAGGAAATGGCCGTTATTTTTTAGTGTTTTTACAATGCCCGTGAATTTTGGATTACGATAGAACCGCCCCGTGAAAAAAAACGACGCGTTGATCTTTGCTTTTTTTAACGCATTGATGATTTCCCCGGCGCCATCCGCAAATTCATCACCTGTGAATACGATGGTCATCTTTTTTGCAGTTGTATCTCCACGAATGATGGCGCCATGATGATACTGCAACTTAACTGGACGGGCAGTCGCAGTTGCTACTTTTTTGGGCGGGCAGCTGCCGCCTCCTGTGCAGCCAGCAAATAAATCAATGAAGCGGTTCCATCCATCGTAGGTTCATTGGTACTATAATCCCCATAATCATCATGATACACAACCAGGGGACTCTGGAACTTTGCGTATTCATCCGGCGCATTTAATTTTATCCCGATAAGGCTTTTAAAAATGTTGCCATAGACGGGGCCATCGACAAGGCCGCCATCGATAGGATATTGTTTTAAATGTGTGAATGCAGAGTGAGGGTCTGAAGGTGTATCTCCCCAGGAAGGCAGGCCATAAACCATGCTGGTGCCCCATGGGTTACACCCAAACAACCAGTCAATATTAGCCTGCTCCAGTTGTCGGAAACTATTGTCGCCCGTTTCTTTCCTGTACCAGTAACATTGCTGTGCAAAAGCCACTGTGAGGTTATTACTGCACCAGATGAAGGGAACGCCGCGGTAAAATGCATTGGTGCTCGCTTTATTCCACACTTTGCGAATGCCTTCCCGATAGTATTGTTTAATACTGTCAAGGTTTGTAGAAAATGTTATTACAAACGATGGATTAAAACCTGTGGCCCGGTGTGGAAATGCTTTGCCTGTTTTTAGATTTTTTAGTAACTGGTAGTGCCCGGCGTTTACAAATGGGTACCATTGGTAATGATGCGCGGTATCTGTCCCAAGCCAGGGCGTTAGTTTTTCCTTGCGGGCATAACTCACCGCCATGCCGAGGTAATAACCATGTGCCGCATTGGTATCCTGTACCAACATCATGTTGTGGACGGAAGCATAAGCCAGTTCCATATCATCTGTCCAGTTTTCTTCCGCATAGATGTAGGGAGACCTCACAGATGCGGTTTGTGTAAAACCATGTTTTTTGTTAGCGTAAGCTAAAGCCTCCAGCGCTTTGTTATAAAAGACCCTGGGATTGTCCGTGAGTTTTAGCTGGTACGCCAAAGCAAATGCGCTGGCAAATTTTGCTGCCGTGGAACTGGTACCGGTTGTTGCATTCATAAATTTCCCGCGCTGTTGCGGCAGCCCGCTCACAAAATAAACCGGGCGCTGGTATCCCCGGCCATACTGGCTGTCCAGCGCCGGCATACGCATGCTGATATGGTCCCGGTCATCTGCAATTTGGTTGAACATAATATTTGCCGAAGGAAACATTTTCAGCAACCAATTTAATCCCCAGCCCGCTTCGTCTGCGATATCGGGGATACCGTTGTTACCTTCCAGGCCATTAGCGGCGTATTGGTCCGAAAAAACGTAAGGGAAATCCCGGTAGGCGAGAAGCAGGTTGTAGGTAGCGTTGGCAGAAGTAGTACTGTATTGCAGGTAATCACTTGCATCATGCCATCCACCGGTAACATCTTTATAGCTGCTATCCGGTACGCCTGCGGCAGCACCATATAGCGTGTAGCCGTCCCTGGTATGGCAACTGTCTTTCAGGTAGGGGTTAAAACCTGAACGCTGCTGCCGCATATAACGAAGCGCAAAATCAGCGCTGCCTTTATATACCTGGTCACCGATCTCAAACACAGGAGACCTGGCCGTACCTGCCTGCAGGTAGTATTTTCCCGGTTTTTTAAATGAAGAAAAATCCAGGCGGTAAGATTGTTTGAATGGGCCGTAAGCGCCAAATGTTTTACCTGCTTTGCCAACACTGGCAAACTTCCTGGATTGGGCATCCACAAGCTGCCAGTTTTTGATGGTCAGCGTATCCGTGCTGCACCACACAGCCACCTTTATCCCATTTGGAAGGTACCCCAGCTGGTTCACCCTTATCCACGATTTTTCCTCCCGGTCAGTTTCCCGGAATGACAAGACCATAATAATTATAGTAAACGTCAGAAGTGCACGATTGATAATGCTCATGAATAGACTTGGTATTATGCATTTGCTGCCTTGCAAGCGCTTTATAAAAATATGACATTAAAATATATGTAAGTAGTCCTCTCACTCTTTCCAGCAAACTTGCCGGGTGCCATTCACGACAAGGAGTTGAGACAATCATCACTAACAAAATGTTAATCTGTCTGTCCACAGTAAATCAATGCTTTCGGCTATCTACACTGGCATTGTTTTTCGGGGTATACTGTTTTTTTATTTCATTTAAAATACATCTATGAAACAAATGATGAATTTGATCCGTGCGGCAGTCCGACCTGTCCTTGGCTTGTTATGTGGAGCCCTGGTGCTTTCTGCGTGCAAAAAAAATGACCCGGAAGTTATTAACACCCCGGCTGCGGGCCTTATGGCATTTAACCTTGCGGCAGATAAATCTGCGATCGGTTTTACTTTATCCGGCAATCAGCTGGGCAACCAGCCGTTGGGTTATTCTAATTTTACCGGGGTATACCTTCCGATATTCGTTGGCAACCGTGAAGTGCGGTCGTTTGATTACAACACGGGATCTACGCTGGCTATCAGCAACGGTAGCTTTGCCGACAGTATGTATTATTCCCTTTTCCTGCTGGGTGCGAATGGCGTGTATCGCAACCTGCTCGTAAATGATCAGTTGGAGACTTTAGATTTCGAGACTGGTAAGGCATGGGTTCGCTATATCAATGCAATCCCGGATTCAAGTGCAATACCGATGGTAACAATCGGGGAAAGTGCAGTCTCCGCACCTGCACCCTTTGCTACTGTTTCTGATTTTAAATTAGTAAATGCAGGTGCCGTAAACACCGGGATCAATAATAGCGGGAATATTTCTGCTACCCGTACTATTACTCTTGAAGCCAATAAAATTTACACGGTATTATTCTCGGGCATGCCCGGGCAGACAGACCCGAACCAGGCCGTACAGATCAGATTTGTTCAAAATGGTACAGTAACACCGTAACGTGTACACACGTACATGGATTTTATTTGAAGAGCCGTTGGCAGTAATCCTTTTTACGCCAGCGGCTTTTTTTGCGCCAGCCTCGCCAGTTTCAAATATTCACATCTTTATGTGATTACTATAATCCCTCCTTGCTTTTACATTTGTAAAAAGTATAACATGAAAAAATTATTGGTCGCAGTTGTTGCTCTAATAGCCACCAGTAGCTGCAGTACCCCAAAAATTGCCCTGGATGGCGATGGTTTCCGGGAGTTGCCCGTAAAGGGAAGAAACGGTTTTTTAATAAAACAAAAACTGGCAATCGGCGGATTTACCACATCTGCTGTAAAAAGATCATGGACCAAAAGCAATACATCCCGGTCAGGCCTAAGTATTGGAAATCCAACTGATGCGTATTACGAGAATATCATTAGTATGGAATATACGAAACGTAAACAAACCGTGACCTTCAGTATTGCAGATGCATTTAACAACAACAGTGAAGTGAGGTGCGTCACCAGGTTTGCATCAGATGAATTGATCGTAGGCAATAACCCCAATAGTCTACTGAATATTGGTATCGACCTGTTGCGGGGCATCAGCAGCACTAACACCTTTTACGCCCAGATATTTATCAACGGCCAAACAAAACCCTGGCAATTATTGCTGGATAATATTGCCATGCAGGATAAACCTGGTTCCTACACCGGGGTGGTTGCGCTGGACAAGGAAAACTATTACAGCCTGGTGCCGGTAAATAAAATGCTGGATAAAAATGGACAACCCAGGAAAATACTTTTTGGAAGTTTTGGGCTGGAATTGAGGAACAAATATGATCAAGCGGTAGCGACTGTTTCTTTTATAGATAACGGGAAAGTATACATGAAGACCATGGATAAAGCAGAGGAGTTTTTACTAGCTAATGTATGTGCAGCCTTACTGTTGCAGCAGGAGATCTGAGGGTAATGAACGATGGGTCAAAACCCATAGCCCTAAATGCAATTAAATTTTATACAGGGGTGGTTATTACTATCCCTATGGGCTATTCAATTGGGTCGTTGCACTGTGTCAATTTCTGCATTAGGTAATCGTAGCAGGACTCCAAAAAAAACATCTTCCATACTTAAGAAAAAAGCTTTACAGTTATCCCGGAAATCCCCTGAGCAAATCATCTTGGCCCGCTAAAAAACCTGATTAATTAAATGAATAGTTATTTTTATATGTGTCAATCCCCGGTAAAACAGCTTTATGCTTATATTTGACCTTTATATAAATTTATGATCGGATACGATAAGTATGTTTTCCTTGCTGATGATGATATTGATGATTGTTTTCTTTTTGAGGATGCGCTTAGCGAAGTCTCTATCCAAACCAGGCTTTCCACGGCAAATGATGGGATCGAATTGATGAATTTGCTCGAAAATGCTGTTCCGCCACCCCCGGATGTAATATTCCTGGATTTAAATATGCCCCGCAAAAATGGGTTCGAATGCCTTGTTGAATTAAAAACTACCGATAAGTTTAAGGATATCCCCGTAGTTATTTTCTCGACATCGTGTGAAGAAGGGTATATAGACAAAGTATATGAAAATGGAGCAGATTATTACCTCTGTAAACCAGGCAGTTTTCAAAGTTTAAAAACTGCGATTTCCAAAGTGCTTTCCATCGACTGGAAGGATCATACTGCTCAACCAGCGCGTGATCAATTTTTCTTGACTTATTAAAGTGTGGAAGTTTGTCCAGAGACCAAAACGACTATAGAACGCTGAACCTTGACTTTGATGAAGCCAGGGTAAAACATCTTCAATTTAAAAATACATTACGATCTGTTCTTTATGGCGCTCCCGTGAACCAGGCGACGGTATTATCGCATTATGAATGCGGAGTCGGCAAATGGATCTATGGCCACGCCCTGGAGCAATACGGCCATCTGCCGGAAATGGTGGAATTGGAAAAAGTACATGCAGGTATTCATGACTGTGCCAGGGAGTTAATTATTCAATATGAGGCGGGAGACATTGAATTGGCAAGGGAAGGGCTAACACGAATGGAGATTATCGCCGAAAACCTGGTAACACTGTTGCATACCATTGAGTTTAAAATAAGTGGGCAAACGAATCCTGATGCTTCACATGCAATCAGCGCAATGGAATTGAATAATAACTATACGGAATTATTTGCTTTACAAAAAACTATTGAAGAACTGGATGTAAGGATCAAAGAGCAAACCGGTATATCAGGCGCGGCCCGGCGGCAGGCAGAGATCAATGAAAATAAATTTCGCAATACGGTAATGCAGGCTCCTGTGGGCATCGTTATTTTGAGTGGGGAAGATATGATTGTAGAAATGGCCAATGACACCTACTTAACGATCGTCGACCGGAAAAAGGAAGAATTTGTTGGCCGGTCTTTGTACAGTTCACTGCCGGAAGTAAAAGACATTGTTGCACCAATTTTATTAAATATTTTAAAAACCGGGGAGCCATTTTATGGCAACGAATTCGAAATAACCCTGCACAGGTTCGGGAAAAAAGAGAAAACCTTTTTCAATTTTGTGTATTCTCCCTTGCGGGAAGAAGATGAATCAATAACGGGTGTTATGGTGGTGGCTACGGAAGTGACAACACAGGTGAAGAACAGGATGGCCCTGGAGCAAAAGGATATCCAGTTCCGGAAACTGGTGAGCCAGTCGCCTGTAGCCATGACTATTCTTCGTGGGGAAGATTTTGTAATTGAACTCGCTAACGATGCCCTGCTGAAAAAGATATGGCGTAAAGAACTTTCCGCCGTGCAGGGAAGAAAGATACTTGATATCTTTCCAGAGCTGGAGCAGCAACAATTTCCCGACCTGATGAGAGCCGTATTAAGAACCGGCACAATATACCGCGACAGCGAGGCATTGGCCATCATTAACTCCAATGATGGAAGCAAAGAGTATTACCTTGATTTTGAATATTCCCCGTTAACAGATTTTGACGGAAGCATTTCCGGAATTATGGTTACTGTCACGGATGTTACAGAAAAAGTTCTGGCCAGGAAAACCATGGAAATTGCGGAGAAAAAGTACCGGGACCTAATTGAAATACTACCTGTTGCTGTTTTTACTATTGACAAACAAGGATACCTGGACTTGTATAACCAGGCGGCTATAAATCTCTGGAAGCGGACACCGCTAAAAGGTGTAGATAAATGGTGTGGTTCGCAGGGCCTGTTTACCCTGAATAAAACTTTCGTTCCCCATGAGGAATGCCCCATGGCCACGGCGCTTAGAGAAAACCGGTCTATCACCACGGAAGCCTATGTGCAGCGGCCTGGCGGAGAATTACGGCATGTGATCGCGCACCCGCAGCCGATGCATAATGAAAGGGGAGAAGTGACCGGTGCCATGAACGTATTGATCGATATCACCGAAAGAAAGGAGGCAGAAATCGCCTTGCTTACCAGTGAAGAAAAATTTCGTGTGCTGGCCAATTCCATGCCTCAGTTTATCTGGACCGCCAATACGGCAGGTGAATTGAATTATTTCAGCCAATCTGTTTTTGATTATTCCGGTTTTAGCGAAGACAGAATTTTCCGGGAGGGATGGCTGCAGATCGTGCACCCTGAAGAAAGAGAAGCCAACGTGACGGCCTGGATGGAAGCGATAAGCACGGGCACTCCATTTCATTTTGAGCATCGTTTTCGCAGGTTCGATGGTGAATATCGCTGGCAACTGAGCCGGGCGGTACCACAAAAGGACGCTTATGGCACTATCCAGATGTGGGTGGGTACCAGCACGGATATTCATGACAGGAGGGTATTCCTGGATGAATTGAAAGTGAAAGTAGAAGAAAGAACCAAAGCACTGAGTACGACTAATGAAAACCTGCTGAAATCTAATGCGGAGCTTGCACAGTTTGCGTATGTGGCCAGCCACGACTTGCAGGAACCCCTCAGAAAGATCCAGACCTTTGTGAGCAGGATCATGGAGCTTGATTACGCCAACCTTTCCACGAGAGGCAAAGATTATTTTGACCGTATTAACCGTTCATCCAACCGCACACAACAACTGATACAGGACCTGCTCACCTTTTCCCGGGCTTCTGCATTTGAACAGGATCTCGAACCTACAGATCTTAATATCCTGTTGAATAAAGTGAAAGAAGATCTCTTGGAATCCGGGGATCAAAAACCTGTCAACATCAGCAGCAGCGTATTGCCGACGTTACCTGTGATCGGTTTTCAATTTGAGCAATTGTTCACCAACCTGCTGTCTAATGCAATAAAATTTTCAAAAAATGATGAGCCTGCCACCATCAATATTAAGTCATCTATTGTGCAGGGAGCAAATATCGATCTTGAGCATGTTTTCCCGGAAAGGCAATACCACCGGCTTAGTCTCAGTGATAACGGGATCGGTTTTGATCCGCAATTTACAGACCGCATCTTCCTCGTGTTCCAGCGGTTGCACCCAAAAGAAAGTTACGAGGGCACAGGAATAGGTTTGGCGATCTGCAAAAAAATCGTGGAGAATCACCAGGGTTTTATTACCGCGAACGGGAAGCCTGGAGAGGGGGCAACTTTCGAAATTTTTATACCGGTGGAAAGCCCGGTAAAAGGATGATCTAAGCGGTAGGGTGTTGTTAATGATTGGATTTACATTCTGCGGTAAGCAATAATTTATTGCTTTTTAATTAAAACGAATCTCCTCAACCGGGCATAAAAAAAAGCAATGCCTTTGCAGGCATTGCCCTAAAATAAATTTTCATCAGAATTTTTCACTGATATATTCTACGAGTTTCTCGTCACTCATCTTGTTTGAAGTGGAGTCCGCTGTTTTACAGTTCTTAAATTGCGGTGTGTCCGCCAGGTAACGTATAAACTGTTCCTGTGCCTGTCCCGTTCCTGTAACATGCACATCTGTAGCATTTTCCAGATACGTAGCAATTTCTTTAAAAAACTTTGCCTGCACGGTTTTCTCGTGGTTGTTAGAATTTTTTTCGCTCGAGTTCTGGGAAATAATTTCCCCCTTTACGTGAGCGAGCACTGTTAATGTTTCGCTTTCGGCACTCTCACTACCTACTACTGAAGCCTGGTGATTGTCCATCCACACGCCGAATTGTTTTTGATTAGCCATGATTTTATTTTAATGTACTGTTATAGAACCAATAACCGTACCGCAAGCACTTTACGGACATTTTGCTTTACTGGCAGGTTGTAGCCTTTATTTGCAAGCGCCTGTGGTTTAAATTTTTTGTTGCACTTCTTTCCAGGTAAAAAATTTTGCTGATTTTTCCAAACTCCATTTGTTAGTAGAAAATCTTCCTTGCCAGGGGATCAGGATTAAGATTGAGATGGCAGTTAACCAGGAAGAATAGTGAATAATTCCAGCTTTTCATCCTTACCCTTTAATTCATTCTCTCCGAGGCTGTTGGTTTGGTATCTGGCACCCAGGTCCAATTTGTTCAGGAGCTCCACTGAAATGATTAATTCCACCCCGTAACTGTTGCAGAGACCTTGTATGCGGGCTGTGGTGTTCAGCACATCTCCAGTAAAGATGATCTCTTTTTTAATGACGCCAATTTCTCCCGTGGTCACTTTGCCATAATGAAGACCTGCTTTAAACCCGGGTACGAGCCCAAACATTTGCTGGTATTTTGCTGATTGTTTCCCGATCGAATTTTTCATCGCAAAAAAACAACGTATGCAGTTATTTTTTTTCAGTCCATCTGCTAATTTCCAGGATACGACCATCTCGTCGCCAACGTACTGGTAAATTTCACCGGAATAGTTGATTACCGAAGAGGTGAGATCAGCATAATACTCTTTCAGCATTTCAAAGTACCGCACATGCCCGAGATCTTCTGCAATGCTGGTAGAGGATTTCATATCCAGGAACATAAAGATTCTTTCTTCTTCAATGGGTATATGGTATTTCCCGGTAAAAAAATTCGATAATACACCATACCCCAGGCTTTCACTAACCTCCGCATAAAATTGGGAAACGAGAATGATCACCCCCATATAAACTGCTACGCTAAAAAATGCATAGTTGGAAAGGAATGTCCAAACGTTATTTAATACCCGGGAATTAAAAGCACCCCCGTGCAACTCTATGGAATTTACAATTAAGGTCGTGGTCACCAGGAACAATATAACAAGCGCCATATAGATAACAGACTTAAAAAAAATCCTAATGCTAAAACTCTGGTGAATAAATAACCTGTTGAAAAGCAAAATCTCCATCGTACCTACACTCAGCCCGGTGAAAAAAGCAGCTAATGGAGTAATGAAAATGTTGCGGCTAAAATTGTATGGGTTGCCTGTGGCAGGGTAGTGGTCAAAGTTTCCGATTAAACCTCTTTCCACCAACGTATACACAATGCTGAAGAGTAACCATATCAGCCCGAAGGGAATGATCCTTGCAATGGCAGCTTTTGTAATTTGGCATCACATAATATCGATGCGGGATCGTGCAACGAGCCTAAGCGCCCCCGGCATATCCAAATTAAGAGAAAGTTTCTATATGCCAAAGGATAATGCCATGCGAGACTGCCTTCCTATCCGGAAAAAACGGGGGGCCGGCAATTGTGGGCAGTGGATTACGAAGTCATTTTAGTCAACTCCATTTCAAGCCTGTCAAAGTTTTTCTGGTTTTTATCCACTGCAAAGGCTTTCACTTTATTGCACTCAGTTGGTGAATTGGAAATTTGCCTGAAGATGATCCTGGTCTTATTTGCAGACACTTCTTCAAATAAGACAACTACCTGGAATATAGGTTTGGAAAAACGTTTCCAGGCGATCTGTGTTGGCTTTTCAATTTGGATAAACTCACATTCATTTGGGTAATTCCTTTTAACAGGCCCATGCATAATAAAACTCCATTTGCCTCCGGGTCTAAGGTCAAACTCGTTAAAGGTGTTGCTGAAGCCTGCCGGGCCCCACCGGTTTTTTAGATAGTTTGGGTCGGTCCATGCAGTATAAACGATTTCTATTGCAGCATTGACGATTCCTGAACTTACAATTTCGCAGCCAGGTGTTGTTGGGAGGATGTCGGGTGCCACCTGGATAATCATTTAAATTCTCGAAATATTTTTTTCACCTTAGCAGCTCGGCGGGCTAACTTCTATACCAGGATACTTTTCATCGGGGAAAAATTAAAAAAATTTAATCGAATACAGTCTTTATTGTACCCATTGCTATAACCCGTTCTTCATCTTTGTATTAATCCGCTTAATGCTTACGAATGCTATACGTGATCATTGTATCAGCAAAGGTGCACCATTTACAATCACCCTTTCCTGTTGAATGCCTTCATACTTAGTTTTCAAAACTGGTGTTTCTGCTGTCGCGGTGATGTCTCTGAATACAATGTTCTCAACAGTATCCGCCGGGTTGCCCAACATGTCGCCGAAACTTTTGCATTGCACGTTTATATTGGAGAACCGGATATTCCTTACCTTTGCAAAAGGTTTTTCGGTGCTGCCACCCATGTCAAAAAACTGTTTCCACGGTGCCATACTGATGATAGTGCCGCACCTGCCCGTAATGTTTTCAATAGTGATGTTCTCATAAACCTGGTAGGTATCCGGCCGCATTTTTAATCTCAGGATAGGGTTAGCATTATCAACTTTACAATTCCTTAGTGTGATATTCCTGGCGTGAATACTTTCGCTACCCACTGTAAGCGTGCCATGTGATTCGCCAAACGTGCAGTTTTCTATCAGAATATCTTCCACGATCCCATTCTCCCGGCGGGTATGCGCATCAGGACCTTTGCCTCCCTTTATACAAACGGCATCGTCATTCACCGAAATGTAACAATTGCGGATCGTTACTTTCTTACAGACGTCGATATCAATACCATCGGTGCTGGGAGCTTTCACCGGCCGGAACGGTGAGCGGATATCGCAGTTTTCAATCAGTACATTATTGCATTGGTACAAATGCGTGGTCCAGAATCCTGCATCCTTTAATTTTACATTTGTAATATTTACATTATTGCAACCCCAGATAAAAAGCAGGCGTGGGCGATGCACTTCCAGGTTGGTGGCAGACTTGCCGATTTTTCTCATAGAATCACGATAGGCCCAGAAATAGTCCCAGAATTTACTGCCATTACCGTTGATGGTACCCGGGCCGGTTATACTGAAACTGTCCACCTGGTAAGCATTGATCAATGCCGCATAGTAGTAAATACTTCTTCCCTCCATACGCGAAGGTATCAACGGGTAGTGGGCAATATTGTCCGATCCCTTCAGGACTGCACCTTCCAGTAACCTGAGTTTTGTTTTTGGTTTAAAAAATAATGCACCGGTGAGGAAAACGCCTTTAGGAACTACGATCGTACCACCACCACCGGCTTCTGCCTTGTCAATGATCTGCTGTAGGGGAAGCGTATTCAGTTTTGTGCTATCACTGCCAACGCCAAGGCCGGTGACCAGGTAATCCTGCGATTTTGCAACTGCCACAACATTAAACAAACAGACGATCAATAATATTTTTTTCATAATCACATTTTAAGCAACTGGTTACATCATTTAAAATTCTACATTCCAAATTCCCACTCCACTTTTTAATACCTGATATCCGTACTCCCTTTCACTATATATTCCGGTTTAGATCCACCAACTGTTTTTACGTTGATAAATTTTACCCGCTCGGCTTCGTTGACCATTATTTTTGCATTTTCCGGCAGGGTGATATTGGTAAAAGTTACATCCCGCAGCAGGTGGGCAGGATCTTTAAAGCCGTTGATATTAATTACGGGTTCTTTTGCAGAAGCGCCGGTAAGGTCAATGTTCTTAAAAATAAAATTAGCGAAAGTGGGCAGCTCGGGAGCGGCATCGCCGTCGTTGTTATAACTCACCGCAGAAAAAACCGTGATCTTTAATAACTGGCAATCGGCCACCGCAACATTTTTCACATGACCACCCCGGTCCTTAGTGCCCTTTATCTGCACGCCATGCAGCAATGCGCCTGCCTTGCAATCCTGCACCAGCACATCACTGACACCTC
>JAKFCK010000542.1:0-8128 GCA_036676685.1 Chitinophagaceae bacterium
AAAACTTTAAAGAAACAAGTGAGGGTTTGTGGTCTCACTTAGCGGTTGACGGTTCCGAAAGCTATCGTAAAGGCAGCGGCGGCGGCTATCTAAGCGGCAAAGGGGTGGTTCCGCAGCACTTTCAGAACATGACATTCGTCAGTAGAAGGTTTCGCACCTGTAAAAAACCGACCTTTGCAGAATTGTTACAACTATCCACTATGGCATTTAAGACTTCAATTGCTACTTTTTTCTTTTGCCTGCTGTTTTGCGGGCCTGTAGTTGTGCAGGCGCAGTGGAAGTTGCATTCCGACAGGGACGGCATACAGGTGTACACGAAGACTGTGCCTAACAGCCCTTTCAAGGCATTAAAAACGATCTGTCATGTGGAGACTTCGCTTACGCGGTTAACGGCAGTTTTACTGGATGTAAAAAACACCAAAGACTGGGTATATGCCACCAAAATATGTAAGCTGCTGAAACAAACGAGCCCCTCCGAATTGTATTATTATTCTGAAGTTACCTTACCCTGGCCCGCAAGTAACCGTGATTTTATCATCCGTATTGCGGTTACGCAGGACCCTAAAACCAAGGCCCTTACCGTGATCGCGGAGAACCAGCCTGATTACGTGCCTGCGCAAAAAAATATTGTGCGCATCCGGGAATCGGAAGCGCACTGGCTTATTACACCAATGCCAAACGGACTTGTACGTGTAGAATACACGATGCAGGTAGATCCTTCCGGCCTTTTGCCGGCCTGGCTGGTAAATATGTTTGTCAGCAAAGGGCCTTACCAGACTTTAAAGATGCTGCGGGAACAGGTGAAGAAGCCGATGTACAGCAATGTTCAACTGGGATTTATAAAGGATTAATTAGTTGTTTGGCCCGTAATCTTATTACACAAAGTAACAACCCCGGCAATAAGAAAAGCCTGTGCGTGTTTCAATCTAAAAACTTATTTTTTGCCTGCCCCGACCATTGGCGGGTGCCGATCTTTCGGGAGCGTCCCGGTTTAGCCCGTTCACCCCGTAGATTGAATGGGCAAATATGCAGCGGCCAGCCACAATAAGCTAACTTCTAAAAATTCTTCAGCAACTTTAATGAAACAAATAAAGGTTGTGCTTTGCACTTCGCCGTTGGCGCTTACGATAGCTATCGGAACAGGCCGCGGCATTAGCTACCTGTGGCGGCAATAAAAAATCTGCGGCAGCCGGTACATGTAACATAACCAGCCACGGCCCCTATTGAAACGGAGCATTAATTATTTGTCCACGTGTTGTACTGCTGCTTTCGCCTTTTCCAAACGGGCGGTCCTTTCTTCAAGTGCTGACAGTTGGGCCTGCTGTTCCTGCAGTGCTTTTATTAATATGGGGGCAAGACCACTGTAATTGAGTGTATGTACGTCGTTTATATCTTTATAACCCGTATGAGCGTTTTGGGTTACATGCACAAGTGACGGAAAAATTTCTTTCACTTCCTGGGCCATTAAGCCAAAAGTCTCATCATGGCCGGGGTTGTTATATTTCATTTCATATCGGTATGCTTTAAGTGACATGAGCTTATCAAGCATAGCGGGCATGGGTTCTACCTGCTTTTTCATCCGCCTGTCAGAACTTGCGTAATACTGGCCGGTATTATAATCAAAAGATCCCAGTTGATTAATCGTATTGTTTGCAGTTGTCTCCCGGAAATACAGTTTTAAATAATACTGGCTAACTGTCATGATCCATTGGTTCAGGCTGGCTATACGCATGAGACCTATACAAAAATCGGGAGCGCGGATTTCTAAGGGATAAACCGGCCCTGCAGAATTGATGCCCAGGAAGTTGCCCTCTGCTCCTAAAACAATCTTTGAATTTTGCGCATAATAATTCAGGTTCAGGGTGGTAAGATTGGCCGGGCCACGGATAGCCGTATATTCTGAAGTGCCATAGTTAAATGCACTCCATTGCGGGGCAGAAAAAAAAGCGGTGCAGTCCATGCCTGCATCCCTGGCTACATTCAACTGGGCATTAAAACCGGGATTCTGGCCAATACCCACCCGGCCATTAGGAGCAAAAGTGATAGCTGCCTTTGTGCCCGTAACCGTTGCATCTTTTAATCCACTCCCACACATTTCAATACCCGCCTGGCCCGTTAACGGATTTAGGTAATGCCGGGCGGTATAGCCATTATTGATATACTTGTGAGTACCATTGAAGTATCCATTATATGCAAGCTGAGGATAGTTAGCCACCAGCCCTATACCATTGACATCTGCGCCAAAGATACCGGTGGTATTACCAACCATTCCATGCAATTCTACTTTTGCCCTTGTAGGGGAAAGGGTGCCAATGCCAACATTCTGCGCCGAAGTTTCAGCGGCCATACAGAGGGGCAAAAGGGCAGCGATGAGACAACATTTTTTCATGTCAGTTTTTTTATTTCCTTGATTTTTCTATTTGCTCAATTTCTTTTTCCAGTTCCGCGATCTCGGCCTGTTGCTCCTGTATGGCTTTCAGCGCCAATACAAAAAGCTGGCTATAGTTTACCATGTTCAGTTCGGGCAAAGCCTTACTGCCAGGCTCATTACCAGATACCACAAATACCAGTTCGGGGAACAGTTTTTTTAACTCCTGGGCAATAAAACCCTGGGTGGGCCGGGCGTCCTCTTGCTGGCTTTTCATGCGGTATTCCACAGCCTGCAAAGCCATCACTTTATCCAGCACCGGGGGCAGGGGACGTATATTATTTTTAAGCCTCCGATCGCTTACATATCCATGCACCCCTGTATTGGGATTATAGTCGCCAATGAGCAGGCCATTGTATTTCTGCCCCATCCACACGGGAATATCATTGCTCACGTACCATTCCCAGTTATTAAAACTATTCTGTTCTATCAGGGCTAACCCGCCACCTGCCTGGGCATGCCTTATGCTAAGGGTGGTAAGGTAAAGCGGGTTGGTATTGATACCTACTTTGGTTGCATTACCACCAATCACTATGTTGTTGCCTGGAATATCATTTATATAGGTGGTGCCGCCATCTTTACCCGGGCCTATTTGAGTGGTCATTCCCGAACCTGAGTTATTGATATAACTTGCGTACTGGGTTCCATAACAATATATAGAGCCATTAGCGGTATTGGTGCCATTAACGTTAAGGTAATCTACCACCAGGTTTGAGTTGTTATACCCTTTTCCAAAACTCACCGTGCCATTATTGAAAATGGAGAATGCCCGGTGGTACGGGCTTGCTACGGGGTTATCTTTTAATCCTGCCAGGGAATGCATATCCAGTGCGAATGCTCCATTGGCCGGGTCCAGGTACTGTACCGCGGCATATCCCTGGCCCATATATTTACCATAGCCGGTTGGCACGTCCCTGTACTGGTTAAATCCCACGCCGGGCCAGTTTTGCTGGAAGGAGATACCAAGGCCGTCTGATCCGAAAATGGCGCTGGTAGCACCGGAACCTCCGGCCCCGGATACTTCCAGGCGTGCACGGGTTGGAACCGCACCTACACCAACATTTTGTGCGCTAAGTATTAATGGTACATTCGCCAGTGCCAGGAGTATAAAATAATATTGTTTCATCATTGCCTTGTTTTAACAGCCGCCGGGCTGGATTTTTAATTTGTTTGCTTTAGTGCTTTTAACCTTTGTCTTAATCCGGCTATTTTTTGTTGTTGTTCCTGTATAATTTTTATGGCATAAACAGCCATACCGTCGTAGTTCACCGAGTGCATCCCCGGTACCGGATCGCCGGGCACCGGTTCCTCCTGGCGAGTGACCAGGGAGGGAAAAACGGTAACCAGGTCCTGGGCTATAAAACCCTGGTGAAGCTCCGGTCCTGCCTGGGGAAGATCTGCTTTGTACTGCACGGGTTTTAATTGAAACAATTGTTCACCAATAAACGCCATGGGCTTTATGGCTGTTTTTACCCTTTCATCGGAGAGGGCTGCATACGCACCCGTCTGGGGGTGAAATGCACCAATGGCATTTACGGATTCATTAAAATAAAGCAGTTGGTAAGCGCCTACAGCAAGCGTTGGCCCTACCTTCAGGTGCCAGTTTGCAAAATTGGAATTCGCTATCATGATCAGGCCCCTTCCACTTGCCTGCCGCACTTCCAGTGCCAACTGCGGGTTGTTATTATTAATGCCCACTTTCACAAGGCTTGTTGCAGTAGCAACGGGATTGCCCATGAGCACCTCTCCCCCGGGAATATCGTTCAGGTAAACATAACTTCCTGCTTTTCCTCCCCGTATGTAGGTGTTTTCGGCCGTACTGTAATTGATATGCGAATTATACACACTGCCCCGGAAAATAGCTGTGCCATCATTACCGGTGCCACGTGCTACTGACAGGCGTGCAATGGTAAGTGGTGTCGTTCCAATGCCGGCATTTCCTGTCCTGGCTATGGTCATGGCGGTAAGTCCGCTGGTCACTTGTGCGTTGGCGGTGCCATTGCCAAAAAGGTCGTAAAACATTTCCCCCGTAAGGGCATTGTATCGTTGCAGGGCCGCATAGCCATTAGCAATATACCTGTTGAACGAACCATCAAAATAATGATTGAAGCCAATGCCCGGGTTGCTGCGCAGTACGGAAATGCCCTGGACGTCGCCACCAAAAATGGCTACGGTGCTGCCTACCGCTCCCTGCACTTCCAGTTTGCCCCGTATCGGAAAAGCGGTGCCGATGCCCATATTTTGTGTTTTCGCAACAGGGGACAAAAAAAGGCAGGCAATAACTGTGTGTGTTAATATTTTCATGGCGTTTTAATTTAGTCATGGCCGGGGATTACCAACCATGCAGCATTCATAAAGAGACTTATGATCAATAGGTGGAACTAGTTATCGCACCCATTATTGTTTGGGGTTGCCGGAGGAAGCCAGTGTTTAACAGTAAAAATTGGAGTCGGATAAGAAAAATAATAATTAATGTACTTAAATACAATAGGGTTGTAAAAGTTAAGGCGTTTTATTTTTCCGGGGTGGTTACTTCAGAACTAAAATATAGCACCGTTATTACTGCCGTTTGGAGCGGGCTCAAATGTTTGTTTCAATCTAAAAACTTATTTTTTCACCCAGGCCGGCATAAATGAAATCAGCCTTATACAGGTCGCTTAAAATTTTAAAAGCAAGATGCCCTGTACAATGCCCGGGAGCTACTTTTGCCACTTTAAGATCATACCTGATCATATTGCAGATCTTATTTGTTTCGTTCCTGTCAAAAGGTAATAGGTGGAACCCGCCTACCAGGAGATCAATTTTGTTGCCGGTTTTCAGAAGCGTTTCCCTAACGATGTTCTCCACACCACTATGTGAGCAGCCAACGAATAACACTTCGCCTTTTTCCGTTGCCAGGGAAAGGGATAACTCCGGTAAGTTATTTAGTTTCACTTCCTCGTTAGTTTCATTGAAATTACCCGGTGTAAAACTTTTCGGGTATGTAGAAAAGTAACCCATATACTTAGCTCTTGTAGGCACAATCCTTATACCTGGTAGTATCTCCCTGGAATCTTTTACAAACTCGATATTAGCATGTAAAAAGCGGCCACCGGATTGGTCTATTTTAAATATGTCTGATTTGCCATCAAAGTATCGAAGGGAGGGTGGCAAGGAATCTTTTACCAGGGAATCCTGCCCGGTTGCATTAAACACGGTTTGTGCTCCCCAGAATATGTCATCGGGAAAGTAAATTTTTACATGAGGGTTTATGGAAAGCAGGTAGTCGATACCGTTCAAATGATCGTAATGTGCATGAGATACGATCACGAAATCAATTTTTTTTAAGTCCACGCCAAGACGCACCACGTTCTGCCTGAACAGGTCAGCATTGCTCCCGGCATCAAACAAAATTCGTTTGCCATTATATTCAATGAGGGAAGAAAATCCCCAACCCTTTGTTAATGATGTATCCCGGCTAAAAGCGTCAAATAAGATCAATGCACTGTTTGCAGGTGCTGTTGCTGCTTTTTCTGCATTTTGCTGGCCATATACTAAGCAGCAATTAACCACCAGGAATGATATGACAAATAATTTTTTCATAAAAAACCTTTTTACATTTCTCCTGTATCTATTCGGGTAGAAGAATAGTGCTACTTAAATTTAAGGTAAAATCTTTTACTGGTATCTGTTCGTTTTGCATAGACGGTACATGGCATAGAGGCGATCGACTATTGCAGTGCGGCATGCCTTACGAAAAGACAGGAGGTGGGAAATGAAAGCGCTAAGTCTCTGCCCGGGACTTTTCTCATCAGCCGCTTTTCGATTGTAGCCTGGCTGTGCTTCGAAAAACGCTTCGGCCAACCTGGATAAGCAAACGGGCGCTGCGATATTCACTTCGTGGTTGGCGGCAATGAAAGCAATCGGAAAAACAGCGGCAACCCTTGCCCCACGCGGCGCCATGGCTCTACGGGCTACCAGGAAAAAACCCTGCGGCCTGGGTTTTTAACTTTTGATCATGGTGAGCATCATCTTAAATTGCTCAGTTGCTTTAAGTGAGTGAGGGATGTTTGCGGGCAGGATAATACTTTGTCCTTTTTTCAATTGGTAAGCCGTTTCGCCGATCGTAATTTCTGCACTCCCGTCCAGCAATTGAACCAATGCTTCGTAAGGTGAACTGTGTTCGGCTAACCCCTCCCCCTTATCAAAGGCAAATAATGTAATGTTACCGCCCGGCTTTTTTAATATGGTTTTGCTTACCACTGCACCCCCTGCGTATTCAATACTTTCCCCGGGAACAAATGTTGTTGATATTTCGATGATATTGCTCATAAAATTTTCTTTCAAAAGTCGGCCATTACTGTCAAAGCGAAAGATAATACCAGGACAGAAAAAAAATCATACGGGGCCCGTGACTTAAAACCCATTGGCTTCAGTTTATAGCAATACCCACGATAAATCCCACCCAGGGTTTATTTCGGTAGATCCATACTTTACGGTCCGGGTTCGCCAGGTGATCATAGCCGGCAGCCAGCCCGAAACTTGCTATCGTTGTCTCCATAAAACCGGCTATCCCGGCCTGGATGATCATGCCACTGTATTCATCGGTGCGGTTATTCCGGGTGGTAAAAGGACCCACCAGGGTAACCCCGGGGCCTGCAAACACCCCAAAATCATACCCCAGGTTCTTGATCCTGGTTGTATGCCGGCCTAATGGATTCTTTTTGCCCGATACAGTGTATTTGTCATAGCGCCATCCCGCATATAAAGCGATATTAAAGTCTGTCGTGAGCTGTTGCTGCGATCCGTAAACTGAGGGACGATATTTCAGCAACACCGAGGTAATATCGATGTCAAGACTTGCTTTATGAAATACCAACGGGCTGAACATAAGGCTGTCCGTGGGTAATAGCGGGACAGACAGGAAGAGTGTCTTAGCCGGTTGTTGATTTACCTGCCGGTAAACATCCAGCTTTTCTGCGGTTACATCGGCATAAACGGTTTGGGTGTTTTTATTTTTTGATGCAAGTTTATAATAGCCGCTGTTAAAACCGTGCATGGAAGCCTTTTCCAGCGTACTGCAGGATGCAAGGAGTACCAACAAAGCCAACGCAACAATGATATATTTTTCTGTAACCTTCATCAGGAGGTCCTTTAATGAACCATGAGTGAATGACCATTTGTTACAAAGGTATATTGGGATAAGTTCAGGTCATAGTGTGTGTGAAATATTGAGCTAGCTGCGGGCGCGTCCCGGAACGAAAAATAAAATGGCACCTGTTTACATTACTCACAAACTGCATTGCGTTATCATGGCAAATGATGCATACCAGCTGTTGATAACCGGAAAAAAGCGGCCATAACGGGCGGCGCTATGGCAGCTTCTTTAGCGCCCGGGTGTGGTACAGCCTGGCATATTGCCCGGCGCTCAATACTTCAATTCCAAAAAAGTCTTCGCTACCTTCCACCCAGGCATCGTGCCCGGGGGAGATGGTGTATGATTCACCGGCTTTAATGGTCTTCTCCGTTCCGTCCTTCATGCGAATGGCAAGGGGGGGGGGGTATCAACTACCTCCCGCGGCAATAGGATAGCCCGTCGCAAACGAAAGCCGGGCAATGTAACTAATTTGGCTTCATTGCCGCAATGAGATAAATTTGAATAGTGCAAATGAATGCGTAGTAAGCCATTTTAAGGACAAGACAGGCACCACGATTTAAAAT
>JAKFCK010000543.1:0-2199 GCA_036676685.1 Chitinophagaceae bacterium
ACGGCGCGGTGAAGTACGACGATATCAAGGTAAATGTATTGGCGAGCACGACATCGAACATTGCCCCGATAGCAAACGCCGGAACGGATAAGAGCACAAGCTCTTCTTCAATCAAATTATACGGCTCAGGAACAGACAAAGACGGTCAGATCGTTTCCTACAAATGGGTTAAGACCTCTGGTGCAGCGGTCTCATTGGCAAATGCGACTACATCGGCTGTCACAATCAATGGAATGGTGTCTGGAAAATATTTCTTCCGACTCTGGGTTACTGATGACAAAGGCGCTACTGACTACGACGACATGCTTGTAACGGTCAGCGGCACCAGCACGAGCGGTGGAACCACCACAACAGGCAATCTTGCACCCATCGCCAATGCAGGGCCGGACCAGGTAATTGTTTTACCCGTTAATTCGGTTGATCTGGATGGCAGTGTATCCAGTGACCCGGAAAATAACATCACTGGTTATTTATGGACAAAAATTTCAGGACCATTATCTGTCAATATTGCAAATGCAAATTCAGTTCAGACACAAGTAAATAATCTGATTGAAGGAGTTTATCAATTTGAATTGAAAATTACGGATGACGGGGGAGCAACAGACCGGGATACTGTTCAAATTACTGTAAGAACCGGGAATGGCACCAACCAGCCACCCCTTGCCAACGCAGGATCGGACCAGGTATTGGTGCTGCCTGCAAATTCCTGTTTGCTTAATGGAACAGATTCTCACGACCCTGATGGCAGCATTGTTTCTTACCAATGGACAAAAACCGGTGGTCCCGGAACTTTTACATTACTAAATGCCAATGCCAGTGTAGCTCAGTTAACCAACCTGGGATTAGGGAATTATTTTTTTGAACTAAAGGTCACGGATAATGCAGGTGCTACCGGTACCGACATGGTGCAGGTGATCGTTTATGCAACGGGAACGGTTATCTGCAATCCTGCTGCCCGTACACAAATCAATGCCGTGTTAACTCAAATCGGCACATTGTCTGTCCCCAGAATTCCCGCAGTAGGTGCAGCCGGCAACAAAGTCGTTTTTGCCGGCGGGTTCAGGAATAATAATTCTGCCAGTCTTTCGGTTACATCTGCAGTTGATATTTATGATCTAACCACTAAAAGCTGGAGCACGGCACAATTAAGCCAGGCGAGAGGGGCCATTGCAGCAGTAAGCCTGGGCAATAAGATCTTTTTTGCCGGGGGCAGTTATCTCTCCTCCACGGTAGACCTGGCCTATGATAATATCGATATTTATGATGCTTCCACCAATACCTGGACAGTAGCACACTTGAGTACTCCGCGTGCGGAGATCGCCACAGCCGTTGTGGGTAGTAAAATATTTTTTGCGGGTGGCACTCCAAACTGGTGGCAGGGAAGCAGCAGGGTTGATATTTACGATAATGCAACCAACCAATGGTCTATTGCAGAACTGTCTGAAGAAAAGATGTATATCGGGGCTGCCACCGTAGGCGAAAAAGTTTATTTTGCCGGGGGAGAAACTTTGGGAGGGGCCTACAGTTTGATTGATATTTATGATAATGCAACCAATAGCTGGTCCCGCTCATCTCTACGGGAACTTACCGGTGCAATATCAGGAGTGTCTGTAGGGACTTATATTTATTGGGCTGGCGGCAGTTGGGTTACCAACCCACCAGTAGGTAAAGTTGAAATATGGAATACTGTTAACAATGCAGTGAGCATCGAATGTCTTTCATTCGCCAGGAGTTTTCCAACCGCTATTGTAAGAAATAACCAGGTGGCATTTTTTGGCTGGGGTTCCTGGTCGGGTCTGACCAACCGGTTTGATATTTATAATACACAAACAAAAGAGTGGTCAATAGGGCTGATAAGCCAGGCGATAGAACAGCCTGCAATTATCAGCGTAAATAATACCGTATATATGGGCGGAGGAAGCTCAGGCTCCGATAATTCCAGCGATAAAGTTTATAGCTTAAGCTGGTAATAGAAAACTCAGGATGAACAATGCCGGGAGAGAAATCTGGTATCCTGCAAAGCAAATTTTTAGAAGTTCGCTCCCCGAAAAATCCGTCTCACGCCGGTTGGCTGGTATGCGGGCAACGCCAGGGGAGTTGTTTTGTGTAATAGGATTAATTGGACAGTCATTAATTTTTCGCAATTATTATTTGATCTAAAACATCCCGGCATAAAAAAGCGCTGATAAATCAGCGCTT
>JAKFCK010000544.1:0-16370 GCA_036676685.1 Chitinophagaceae bacterium
ATTTTTTATTCGAGATAGAAAAAAATAAATTGACCGTGGTGGCTACTGACCTGGAAACAGTGATGAAAGTTCACCTGGATATCGAGGCCAAGGATAGTGGGAAAGTTTGTATTCCTGCCAAAATATTATTGGAATCCCTTAAGAATATACCGGAGCAGCCGCTAACCTTTAACATTGACAAAAACTTCGGCGTGGAAATTACCAGCGACAATGGAAAATACAAAGTGATGGGAGAAAATCCCGACAATTTCCCGAAAGAGCCTGCAGCTGACGATGCCAACAGTTTTACAATGACTTCCTCTGCCCTTGTAACCGCCATCAATAAGTCCATTTTTGCCGTAAGCAATGATGACCTCAGGCCTGCGATGACAGGTGTATATTTTGAATTGGACAAAACCGGGTTGAGTTTTGTGGCCACGGATGCACACAGGCTGGTAAAATATACCCGCAATGATGTGAGCTGCCCGCAAAAAGATTCTTTTATCGTTCCTAAAAAACCGTTACAATTATTAAAGGGAGCTTTGCCGGACAACCAGGATGAATTAAATATATCCTATAACAGCAATCATCTTTTCGTAAAACATGGCGGCACGGAGCTGGTGTGCCGGTTAATAGATGCCCGCTTCCCTGATTACAAAGTGGTCATTCCTTTAGACAATCCTTACAAAATGACGGTAAGCCGTTCTTCCTTCCAGAATGCATTGCGCCGGGTGAGTGTATTTAGTAATAAAAGCACCAACCAGGTAGCACTAAGCATTAGCGGGAGCGAACTGCAACTGGCCTCACAGGATGTGGATTTTAGCTTCGAAGGAAATGAAAGGATGTCCTGCCAGTACGATGGCGAGGACCTGCAAATTGCCTTTAACGCGAAGTTCCTGATCGAAATGCTGAACGGTGCCGACACAGACGAGATCAACATGGAATTAAGCACGCCTACAAAGGCCGGGATTATTAAACCAACAGAAAATGGTGATGGTGAAGACTTGCTGATGCTGGTAATGCCACTGATGTTGAATAATTAATGGCTACATTATAAGAATGACTTTGTAAGTCAAAAATATTAAACGCTTCCATTTTACAGGAAGCGTTTTTAATTAAATAGAATAATTATGGACACCGTAGTAGTGAGAACGTTCGACAATCATATTCTTGCACATATCACCTCGGATAAATTAAGTAATGCGGGAGTAGAGAATTATATTTTTGATGAAGCAAGTGTAACCGTAATGCCGATTTGGGGTGCTGTAATAGGCGGGATAAAAGTGGCTGTGGAAAAAAGGGACGAAGCCCGGGCCCGGGAATTATTAGCAGAGTTTGATGAGGAATACCGGAGATCGGCTGTTTGCCCGAAATGTAATGCCCACGAAATTATCCTGGTTCCCAAACAAACAGCGGGAAGTATGATCACCGCAATTTTTACCTGGCTGTTTTCCCGGCATGCGGTAGCAGGAGAAGAAGTATATCATTGCA
The DNA here is from genome assembly GCA_036676685.1 of Chitinophagaceae bacterium. Classification (GTDB taxonomy): domain Bacteria; phylum Bacteroidota; class Bacteroidia; order Chitinophagales; family Chitinophagaceae; genus Ferruginibacter. Next base: position 1,471 of record JAKFCK010000544.1, read on the forward strand.
ATAACTGCGGTTACGAAAGCGATACACTTCCAGAGCCACCGGAAGACTATGTGAGTAAAGATCTGTTGTAAAACTACCATCGGTAAGATCCCCGGCTAATGCTCCAACAAACTCACACGCAACAAAGTCACATTGTGGCCACTGTTTAATATTTTTGCCATATGATCAAAATTGCCATGATACCGGCAAGGTATGCCGCCACCCGTTTTCCTTTTAAACTGATGCAACCGCTTGGGAATAAGACTGTGATCCGGCAAACCTATGATAACACGGTATCTACCGGGCTGTTTGACGATGTGTATGTGGTGACCGATCATGAAATCATTTTTGACGAGATCCGGTCGCACGGCGGTAAAGCTATCATGAGCAAACTGCCGCATGAAAGCGGGAGTGACCGGATAGCAGAAGCTGTAGCTGATATGGAAGTGGATATTATTCTGAATGTGCAGGGCGATGAACCCTTTGTAAAAAAGCAACCACTGCAGAAATTATTGCAGGCTTTTGATGATGAAAACGTACAGGTAGCTTCTTTAATGAAAAAATTTTCGGATAGCAGCCTGCTGCTCAATCCAAATTATGTAAAAGTGGTGGTGGACAAAAACAAGGACTCTTTATTGTTCAGCAGGAGCGTGATCCCTTACCAACGGGATGAGGAAATGCTTCCTGATTATTTTGAACATATCGGTGTGTATGCCTTTCGAAAAGCAGCTTTGCTCCGGTTTACCCAATGGCCACAGGCGATAATAGAACAGGTAGAAAAACTGGAACAACTTCGTTACTTATACAATGGTGTGCGCATAAGGATGATAGAAACGAATGAAGTGAGTGTAAAAATTGATGTACCCGCAGACCTTGCAAATGCAGAAAGTTTTTTACAATCCGGGCAACCCTAAAACGAATGTGAATATGCAATCTTTATTTGACACAGGTACTTACAACAGCATCGTGGAACGGGTAAACAAGCTCACGCCCACTTCGGCAAAAGGGTGGGGTAAGATGAATGTATCGCAAATGCTGGCACATTGCAAAGCTGCATTCACTGTACCCCTTAGTGAAAAGCCCATGCCGCGGAGTATGCTCGGGCTGATGTTAGGTTGGGCATTCAAATCAAAATTATACAACGAAACGCCCTGGAAAAAAAACCTGCCCACTTCACCGGATTTTATCGTGAGGGATGAAAGGGATTTCGAAAAAGAAAAAAGAGAACTGATGGACCTGGTCAATAAGTTTTATACAAAAGGCCCGGGGAAAGTCGGCCTGTTTCCACACCCTATGTTCGGGCGTTTTACTTCGGAGCAATGGGGACAGTCAATGTATAAACACCTCGACCATCACCTAAAACAGTTTGGTGTGTAATAGGAATAAGAAATGAGGAATAAGCAATAAGGAAGTATTGGATCATGGTTTCCAGGTATAATACAATACACCTTTTAAATCGTCGGTGAAGAAAAAGGAGTGGTCATCGTTCATTAAAATATCGCAGGGCCGGCCATGGCGGCCGGCTTCTGTTTTGCCGGTAAGGAAGCCGGTTACCACCTCCGTATAATGATTGTTGTTTTCCACTCTTACAATGGCATTACCCCGCTGCCTCCACGCACTGGTACTCCCATGCAGGCATACCAGTACCCCATTATTTAAGGACTCGTCAGCAAAGTTTTTAAAAAAATCAAAACCCAGGGGCGCACTATGGGCCGGGAAACCAAGAAATGCTTTGGGTGGTTCTTTAACCCAGGCTGCCCTTGCGGAGTCTTTAAATTCCGCATCTGCATAAATCGCCTGCCGGTACTGGTAATAATACGGCCAGCCGTAAAACTCATCCCGGTCAATCACCTGGAATACGTCTTCCGGCTTATCCGGCCCGATAAGGTCACGCCCCATACCTGTACCCCAGAGGCGATTTCCGATCCATTTGATCCCCACACTATTTCGTAAACCCCGGGCATAGATCCGGGTGTTGCTGCCACCAGGATCCATTTCCAGAACAACGGCCCTTATTTCCTCTTTTTCAATACAGGCATTACAACTGCTGCCAATACTCACATAAAGTTTATCATTATGAAAGGCAAGGCTCCGGGTAAGATGCCAGCCGCCATATTTATAACTCAACCCATGATCCGGAAAATTTGCAACGGTCTGCCCGCTGTCTGCAGGGGCCCGGTCCCCGGGTTTATAAGCGAAGCGGCGGAGCCTGCCGGTCTCTGCCACGTAAATGTAGTTGCTGTAAAAAGCCAGTTGGTTGGGATTGTGTAATGAACCGAGGTAGGGGTAAATAGAATCAAACCTTTTCTCTCTATCGTTCCAGTGATCAAAAATAAGCACACGCCCTTTTTTATTATCACTGCGATCATACATATCCGTGGCAAATAAACGCCCGTCGGGGCTTTTGGCAAGAAATCTTAAACGCCTGCCGGTTTCTGCCGCCACACTAAGGTTAAATCCTACCGGTATATTTAGTTGAAAAGAATCGCCATCCTGTAAACGAACAGGCCTGGGATATAAAACCAGCCTGACCTTGCTGCTGTTGAAAGTATCGCTGAAGGGAACACTATCTATTGTCGGGGTAGTGGAGAGGACTCGTGTGGTATCGCCGCCGGCTGAAGGCTGTTGTTTTACGGGTTGTTTGCAGGCACAGCAGATCATGGCTGACAGCGCAACCTGTGCTGGTAACCTAAACATGGGCCAGCCTTTTCGCGGCTTCCTGTAAGGTGTCTTCCTTTTTAGCAAAACAAAACCGCAGCACTTTATTTTCAGTGGCATCGCCGTAAAAAGCTGATACAGGGATGGATGCCACCCCGTAGTCCCTCGTTAATCTCAACGCCAGTTCCTTCTCCGTTTCACCGGATATCCCGTCGTAGCTGTATAATTGAAAATAGCTGCCGTAAGAAGGCAGCGGGGTAAACCTTGTAGCTTTCATCGCGTCCATAAAAAAATCTCTTTTTTGCTGAAGGAACTTTCCAAGCAGCCGGTACTCCTGTTCATTTTTCAGGAACTCCGCCAGGGCATATTGTGCCGGGCTGAAGCAACTAAAACAATTGAACTGGTGCACCTTCCTGAATTCTTTCATCAGTGCGGGGGGGGCCACGCAGTATCCGAGTTTCCAGCCGGTGCAATGATAGGTTTTACCAAATGAAAAACAGGCAAAGGCCCTTTCATATAACCCCGGATAACTTAGAACAGAAGAATGTTTTTTTTCGTCAAAAACGAGGTGTTCGTATACCTCATCACTCACAATAAATATACTGGTGCCCTCCACCAATGCCGCAAGTGTTTTCATGTCATGCTCGCTAAGCAGTGCACCTGTAGGATTATGCGGGCTGTTAATGATAATGGCCCTTGTTTTACTGTTGATTTTGGATTTTACGAGGTCCCAGTTTACACTGTATTCCGGGAAAACCAGGGGAACCGGTACAGCAACAGCGCCATTTATTTCAATATTGGGAACGTAGCTGTCGTAGGCTGGTTCAAAGATGATGACTTCATCACCTTTTTGCAATATCGTAGTAAGCGCAGTATAGATAGCATAGGTACCTCCCGGCGTAACAGTGATCTCTTCAGGGCCAATCGACTGCCTGTAAAGCCCGTTTATCTTTTCGGCTATGCCTTCCCGTAACGCAGGCAATCCGTTTGTATGTACATATTGATTTTTCCCCTGGCGCATTGCTTCTGTTACAAGCGCGCTGAGAGCAGGGTTCATGTCAAAATCAGGGAATCCCTGCCCGAGGTTTATGGCAGAACACTCCTGCGCCAAAACGCTCATTTCAGTAAAGATGGTGGTACCTACGCGGGGGAGTTTGCTTTGTATGGTTGCTGTCAAAATGGATCGCTTTTTCGATGCGATGCCAAAAATAGTATTTAAGCATTAAAAACCGGGCGCATAGGTTGCATACGAACGTATTTGCCCAAGGGTTTGATCGCATACATCCGGAAGGAACGTTTCCTTACCAGCAGCAGCAAGGCTAAAGGGAAGATCCAAAGGATCTTAGAGAGCAACCCGGTTGCTGCCTGTAGCTTTTTGAGGTTCGGGGCCTGCTCTTCATTTGTTTTATTCACCTCAGCCATCAGGCCTGTACCAAAACCGGCATCAAGGTTCGGATGGATATCCGAATTGTAATATTTTTTAAGGCTATCTGCATGACCGTACCAGTTTTGGTGAAGCCGTTCTTCGCCTTTGATAAGCGGTTCCATATTGGCATCCAGGTAATACCAGCCGCCATTGACCGAAGCTTCCATGGCAAAATGATGCGGGAAACCAATTTCCCTGAAGTTGATATTTTTTCTCCGTAACACTTCCATCATTACAATGGCTTGCTGGGAGCAGGCAGCTTCGGGGTGCTGCATGATCTCTTCCGGGAGCACCAGGCAGGAATAGTCAGTACCGGCGATCCTGTCTGTGATGGATGTGATCCAGTCCTGTGCAGGTGTTTTGTGAGAAAACCCGTGGTAGAACCTGTGCGAAACAGTGTTTTCCAAAATCTCCAGGTAAGCCAGTGAGCCTGCAGGGATTTTTTTATCAACGGCCGCATCGTCTACAAATTTCTCCAGCTTGTCGATGGAATTGATGAAAGAAAGTTGGGGAGAAAATTTTTCCTTACCATTATATTCTGCCCTGTCCGGCTGGATATCCCTATCCACAAAATTGGGCAGGACTAAGATAGCCGATAAGGCAATTAATAATGGTTTTATCATATACTGTTTTGTCTTTGGGGGTTACAAAACACCAGTTATAGAAAAAGGATATCAACTGCTAAACGCAGGATGACCATTATTATTGCCAGTTACTTTCAAAAATTACAAATATTTATCCCCCTTGCTGCGCCTGATCTCCGCCACGTATTCCTTTATTTCCTGTTCCTTGTCTTTTTTGCAGATCATCAACACATCTTTGGTATCCACCACAACAAAATCATCCAGCCCCTGCAATAACACGAGTTTTTTATTATCCGTGTGCACCATGTTTTTGGTGGCATCTATGATCACCACGTTATTTCCGGCGACGGCATTGCCCAGGTAATCTTTTTCGATTGTATCATATGCACTTTTCCAGGTTCCAAGATCACTCCATCCAAAAGCCGCAGGTATCACATATACATTGTCGGCTTTTTCCATTATCCCGTAATCGATGGAAATATTCACACATTGCGGGTAGATCTTTTCAATAGAAGCCTTTTCTTTTTTCGTGTTAAAATGCGCTTTTTCCGCATCAAAGACCTCGTGCATCTCGGGCAGTAATTTCTCGAAAGCTGCAATGATGTTTTTTACCTGCCACACAAATATACCGGCATTCCATAAAAAGTCGCCGCTGCTGATAAATGTTTTTGCAAGTTCCAGGTCCGGTTTCTCGGTAAATGTTTTCACTTTATACACGTTATCACTCACCGCAAAGGATTCATATTGGATATACCCGTAACCCGTGTTGGGATGGTCCGGCTTAATACCCAAAGTAACCAGCGCTTTAATATGAGAAGTAAAGTGCAGGGCATCCTGGCAGATCTTTTTAAAAGAATCAGTGTCAGCGATAAGATGATCTGCGGGTGCACATATCAGGTTTGCATTGGGATTCAGTTCATGCAGTTTGTAGGAGATATAAGCAATACAGGGTGCAGTATTTTTCCTGGAAGGTTCGCATAAAATATTTGCCTGGTTCAATTCGGGCAATTGTTTGTGCACGATATCCTTGTATTGTTCAGCCGTGATAATATAGATATTTTCCGCGGGAATGAATTTGGCAAACCTGTCGTATGTACTTTGAATGAGGGTGCGACCCGTGTTTAAAATATCAAGAAATTGCTTAGGGAAATCTGTACGGCTCATTGGCCAGAAGCGGCTTCCGATGCCGCCTGCCATGATGGCTACGTAATGGTTTTTACTCATGATCTGATATGCCCCGGTTTTACAGGCGGGTAATTAATAAGTTTTAAATAATGCCTTCCCTCACAAGATCCTGCAGGTGAAGAATACCTGCATATTTGTTATCGTTCATTGCGATGAGCTGGTTTATATTGTGGCTCCTCATCAGCTCCAGCGCCTCAGCAGCCAAAGATTCCATTTGTATTGTTTTGGGTAACCTGCTCATGATATCATCAGCCGTTAAGTCGGTGAACGAATCATATTTTTCAAACATCCGCCGTACATCCCCGTCTGTGATGATACCCAACACCTCTTCTTTTTCCCCGAGCACCACTGCTGCACCTAATCTTTTTTTAGTGATCTCCATGATGGCCTGCTTTACGGAAGCGCCCGATGGCACTGATGGCCTTTCATGTGGTAAAACCAGTTCAGAAACGCGCAGGTAAAGTTTTTTACCCAGTGCGCCACCCGGGTGATACCTGGCAAAATCCGAGGACTTAAATTCTTTCGATTCCATAAGGCATATCGCCAGCGCATCTCCCATAACCATCTGTGCCGTCGTACTGGTAGTGGGGGCAAGGTTATTCGGACAAGCTTCCTGGTCCACCGTTGTATTCAGGATAATATCACTTTGCAGGGCCAGGTAAGATTGGATGTTGCCAACCATGCCGATGAGCTTATTGCCAAAATTTTTTACCAATGGTACCAGCACTTTTATTTCCGGGCTGTCTCCACTTTTGCTGATCACCATCACCACATCATCGGCCTGGACCATGCCAAGGTCACCATGGATGGCATCGGCCGCATGCATAAACAATGCAGGAGTACCTGTACTGTTCATCGTGGCCACGATTTTTTGCGCCACTATCGCACTTTTGCCTATCCCGCTCACGACCAGTCTCCCTTTCGCTGACCCCACAAGGGCGACAGCATTTATAAAATCGGTGTTGATGAATGACGAAAGTCCCGAAATGGCAGAAGATTGCAGGCTGATGCTGCGCCGGGCACTTCCTATAATAATCTCATTGTTCATTTATACGGCGCAAACCTACTTTAATTCAGGCACAATGCAAAAGAATGAACACATCGTTTTGACCACGAAAACAGCCCGGACTACACTCCTGGCCGGCAGTTTTTAAATGAAATTATTTCATCACCGGCTTGCTGAACCGCGGAAAAATAAATGTCCGTGTTATCCCGGGAGGACACAATCCCGGGTAGATACCGGGAATTAAAAAATATTTAAATATGTTGATTTTTAGCTTATCTTAAATGATTGAAAAAATAAGGCAAAAAAGGAATTGTTAAGGAAATACAAAGGGTATCAAAACGTTTGATAGTACAACACGTTTGAATTAACTTCGCTCCCCCATGAAAAACCTTATACGTGGTAATTGAACCAGGTATCAAAAGACAGAGAGAGAATATGGCTAATACAAAAACTGCTTCTACCGCCGCTAAAAAACCGGTGGTGAAAAAAACACCGGCAAAAAAGTCTGCCGCAACAACAGGTTCCCCGCTAATTAATTCAAATCTTGCAGCACAACTGCAGGAACAATTCGGTTTCGATGGTTTTAAGGGCCAGCAGGAGGAGATTATCCAGTCCCTGTTGTCTGGAAGAGATGCCTTCGTGATCATGCCCACCGGGGGAGGTAAAAGCCTTTGTTACCAGTTGCCTGCAGTGATCAGCAGTGGAGTAGCTATTATTGTATCCCCGCTTATCGCATTAATGAAAAACCAGGTTGACCTGGTGCGCAGTTACAGCAGCAAGGATGATGTAGCCCATTTTTTAAACAGCACACTCAATAAAGGCCAGCAGAAAATTGTAAAAGATGATCTGACCTCCGGGCGGACCAAGATGCTTTACGTGGCCCCGGAAACACTTACCAAGGAAGAAAATATTGATTTTTTCCGCGAACTGGAGATCTCGTTTTTTGCAGTAGATGAAGCGCATTGTATCTCGGAGTGGGGACATGATTTCCGGCCGGAGTATCGCCGCCTGAAAGAAATGATGGATATGATCAATCCAAAGATCCCTATCATAGCCCTTACGGCTACCGCTACTCCCAAAGTGCAAAGTGATATCCTTAAAAATCTTGGGTTGAGAAACCCCGATATTTATATTTCGTCCTTTAACAGGCCGAACCTTTATTATGAAGTGCTTCCAAAAGTAAATCTGGAGCAGACCAATAAAAGCATTGTCCGCTTTATTCAATTACATAAAAATAAAAGCGGGATCATTTACACACTTAACCGTAAAACAACGGAGGAACTTGCCGCCATGCTGAATGCAAATGGGATAAGTGCCGTTGCCTATCATGCGGGCCTGGAAGCCAAGCTACGGGCAAAACGCCAGGACCAGTTCTTAAATGAAGATGTGCACGTGATCGTAGCCACCATAGCTTTTGGGATGGGGATAGATAAACCCGATGTGCGCTTCGTGATCCATTATAATATCCCTAAATCAATAGAGAATTATTACCAGGAAACCGGCCGCGCCGGCCGGGATGGTATGGAAGGCAAATGCCTGCTCTATTATTCTCATAAGGATGTAAGTAAGCTGGAGCACCTGATGCGGGATAAACCGCTGAGTGAAAGAGAGGTGGGCGCGCAACTGATCAATGAGACGGTATCTTATGCAGAAAGCAGTGTGTGCCGGCGTAAAACCTTGTTGTATTATTTTGGCGAGGAATTTAATGATGCCAAAAGTTGTGGCCATTGCGATAACTGCCTTAATCCAAAAGAAAAAATCGAGGCAAAAACTGAGGTGGTTACTGTTTTAAAAACTGTAAAAGCCCTGGGAGAACAATTCGCTATCGAATATGTGATGCTTATCCTTACCGGTAAAGCTACGCCGCAGGTGCAGATGTACAGGCATGATGCGCTGGAAGTGTTTGCAAGTGGCAACGATAAAGAAAATCATTTCTGGAGCAGCCTTATCCGCCAGATGTTGCTGGAAGGTCTGCTGGAAAAAGATATTGTAGAATACGGCTTGCTGAAATTTACAAAAAAAGGGGAAGCGTTTTTAAAGAAGCCGGCAAGTTTTAAGATCGTGCTGAACAATCTATTTGAAGATGCCAATGCAGATGATGAGGCTGCAGAGCCTTCGGGCGAAACTTCCGGAGCAGCTGATGAGAAGCTGCTGGAGTTATTAAAGAATCTCCGGAAAAAAGTGGCCAAAGAAAAAAACCTTCCGCCCTTCGTGATCTTCCTGGAAAGTTCACTGGAAGATATGGCCACGATGTATCCTACCAGCATGGCTGAACTGGAGAAGATCAGTGGTGTGAGTAAAGGGAAGTCCCTGCGGTATGGCAAACCTTTCCTGGAAGTAATTACTTCATACGTGGAAGAAAACGATATTGTGCGGCCGGATGATTTTGTAATGAAAAGCGTGGCCAATCGTAACAATAATAAGATCTTCATCATACAGAATGTCGACAAAAAAATACCGCTGGAAACCATTGCTAAAACCAAGGACCTGCGAATAGACGAGCTGCTGGAAGAAATGGAAACGATCGTGGCCAGTGGTACAAGGCTCAACCTGAACTATGCCATTAATGAAATGGTAGATGAATACGACCAGGAAGAGATTATCGATTATTTTAAAAGCTGTGAAACCTCCTCCCTGCAGGTGGCCCAGGAAGAACTATCGGAAAGTGATTTTAACTGGGAACAGTTAAAACTCATGCGGATCAAATTTTTGTGTGAATATGGCAACTAATAATAAAATTATTGCAGCTTAATATGAACAGCCCTTCAGGGCTGTTTTTTATTTGTCCTTATACAGAACCAAAAGGATATTCCGGGTGTTTTCAATAAAGCTTTTGTAAATTTATCTTTCTTTTTTCATCCAAAAATTTTTATCATGTCCACAGTGAATGCTTATGCAACGCCCGCCGCTGATGCACCTCTTGGCCCGTTTACAATCAACCGGCGGGATCCCGGTCCACATGATGTGCAGATCGAGATACTTTACTGCGGAATCTGCCACTCTGATATACACCAGGCCAGGAATGAATGGGGGAATTCTATTTTCCCGATGGTGCCTGGCCATGAGATTGTTGGCCGTGTGACTGCCGTGGGTGACCATGTGAAAAGTTTTAAAGTGGGAGACCTGGCCGGGGTGGGATGCCTCGTGGATTCCTGCCGCGAATGCCCGCAATGTGTCGCCGGGGATGAGCAGTTTTGCGAAAAAGGCTGGGTAGGTACCTATAATGGGATCGATAAAAATGGCGAACCTACTTATGGTGGTTATAGTAAACAAATCGTGGTAGACGAGAGTTTTACCCTGCACATTCCGGGAAATTTGGACCTGAAAGCCGTTGCGCCCCTGTTGTGCGCAGGTATCACTACATATTCCCCGCTCAAAAGATGGAAGGTAGGTCCCGGGCAAAAGGTGGCTATTGTGGGCCTTGGCGGTCTTGGCCATATGGCAGTAAAACTTGCAGCCGCCTTTGGTGCCGAAGTAACCGTATTGAGTACTTCAGATAATAAAGAAGGCGATGCCAAAAGGCTGGGCGCTCACCATTTTGTGAACAGCCGCAATGAAGAGAAAATGAAGTCCCTGGCTGGTCACTTTGATTTCATCCTGAACACGGTGTCAGCTCCAAATGATTATAATGTGTTCCTCGGCCTGCTGCATACCAATGGCAGCATGGTGCTGGTGGGGGCTCCGCCGGAACCATCACAGGTAAGTGGGTTTTCCCTGATCATGGGAAGAAAATCCCTGGCTGGCTCACTGATAGGAGGAATAAAGGAAACGCAGGAAATGCTTGATTTCTGCAGCCTGCATAACATTACCAGTGATGTGGAGATGATTTCCATGGAGCAGGTCAACGAGGCATATGAGCGGGTGCTGAAGGCCGATGTGAAGTACAGGTTTGTGATCGATATGAATTCGTTTTCCGGTAGTAAAGAACGTTTAAGTAGAATGTCAGGATGATTTGCAGAAAACTTTCTTATTTAAACAAAATCCCCTTATTTTTGCAACCCCGAAAGGGAATTATACAGAAATGTATGATGGTGCGGTAGCTCAGTTGGTAGAGCAATGGACTGAAAATCCATGTGTCGCCGGTTCAATCCCGGCCCACACCACAGCTTTAAAAAAAGCCCTGGCAGCGATGCCGGGGTTTTTGATTTGAAAGAGACCTGTAGCGGCTGGCACTATTGCCAAGGTAAATCTTTTCTTTTTTCATTTTTTGGGTATGAAATTTCATTGTATGTTAGTCCTTGGCCATCTTTTGAAGTTCTAGCCATTAAATAATCCATTAAAAATGCACCCCGGCCAGTTCCCTGCCTAATTGCTGCACTCCATCTAATATTCTTTTCTTTTGTGTGGGCGATGGTTTTTTATGCCGGATGAAATACCAACCATCTTTTTACAGCAGTCTCAAAAGCTGGTTCGCTTCAACTTTGTAAATTAGGTAATGAATATATTACTTTATAAAGACCGGTTAGGCTTCTCTAAGTGAGGAAAAAATCGCAACTGAAAAAAAGGAGCCCAGGAGAGATAGCCTACCTTAAAACGGGATGTCGCCCTCATCTGCCAACCCGAGGTTTACTAATTTCATCAACACCCCGCTTTCGCCCCGGCTTAATTGTTTCGCTATTAGTTTAACGGAATTGCCAGACTTGTGAAGTTGGGTCAGTTTATTTTCTTCTTCAACAGTCCATTTTTTTCCATAATTGGCCGGTCGGGGACTGCTGTAGACCCCTTTTTTAGCAGCCGCTCTTGCGTACAGATCCCAATCGTCGGGGTAACTTCCCCGCTGGTACTTTTTTGTAGCAGGTACAATGGCTTGTTGCTGTTGTGCCAGTTCTATACTTTGAAGCGGGTTAATCTCAGGAGGGATTTTTAATTTATTTTTTGCCCTTGTGGCAGCCACGTATAAAATATTTATTTCCTCTACCAGCCGGTTTTTATCTGCACTTGTTATGTTATCGCCACCTAATTGCGAAATGTATTTTTTTAATTTTTCCGGGTTAATAAAATCGTTTAGTAGTGTCACCTCGTCGTACTCCATACCCTTGCAGCGGTGTACGGTACTAAAGATCATATCTGCTTCTTCTTTGGTAGTGGAATGGTTTGTTTTTAATTCGCTGATGAGCGCAGGTAATTTATTGCCGAATTCTTTGACCACTTCCACGATCATGGCCAGGCTCTTGTCTTCTGTTTTTTCAATATACTCTTCCAGCTCTCTAAGGCTTTTCATGCTGGCAATCAGGTTGTCTTTTATCTTATCTGTTTTACCATTGTATAAATTTAATATATCGTATAACGAAGCGCCTTCATCTGCAAATGTGTAACTGTTGATGTTACCTTCAAAGTAAATTGTTTTTATATCTCCCTGTTGCCATTGTGCAATCGCGTTTAATAGCAGGCCCAGGTTGGTGCGGCCAAGAGTGGCTTTTGTTTGGGTAGCTGTAGCATGCGTTCCGGCGCCTATGATCTTTACTGCCGGGGGTTGTTTCAACATTTTTTTCCAGCCGAGAATTTTATTGGCAACCAATGCTACTTCGTCATCAAACCTAAAGCTGTGGCTAAGGTGATAAACAGGATAGTCTACCTGCTGCAGGCTGTTGATGGCATAACGCCAGCCATAGATCTGCTGGTGAACATCGCCCACAATTATTTTAATGGCCGGTTGTTTTAAAAACACATCCAGCATTGCAGCGCTGGCATCCTGCCCTTCATCAAACAAAATATAATCAAAGGGTAAAACAGGATTGCCAAGTTGAAATTTCTTTAAATAAAAATCATGGGTTAGGTACATTTCCCCTTTATCCATTTTGGCCAGGGCTGCCCGTGTGTATTGTTCAATTGCTTTGTAAAAATTAGATACAAATGTTTTGGCCTTGGCATCAGCAATTGTATCAGCATAATTCAGATCCGTCACCTTGCCCGCTTTGCTATTGCAGAAATAGCTGGTAAATTTATTTACGTGGCTGGCAATGATAAAATCGGTGTGCCGGTCGTTTGTTTTTATATTTAGTAGTGTGCAAAGTTCGTAACTTTTATAACCCTGGACTACTTTGTAGGAGCTATGTTTAATAACATGATCAAATGCCAGCGAGTGGGCTGTTTCTACTTTTACATTCCTTAACCCTGCAGTCGCAAATTTTTGGAGGGCCTCCGTTTTCACTGTTTTATTAAAAGCGAGGTATAATATTTTACTACCGGTCGGCCGCGTTTTTGCATACTCAATCAGGGTGGTGGTTTTACCACTGCCCGCTACAGCATTTATCACTAAATTTTGGTTAGTACTTAGTACGGCATCCTGTTCGTCGGTGAGTTGCATAGGGTAAAAATTTATAAAAAATTACTACATTTTTGTTGTAGCATTCTAAAATGGGTATGTAATTTCAAACTTTTTATTCACTGCAGATTTACGGTTTTTTCCTACTGGCAGGCAGGGTAAATCTGCGAATCGGTACTACCTTTTACAAAATCTCTTCTTAAAATAAATGTTGGTTATCATGCTAAAATAAATAATGTTATCCCGAATCTTTATCCGCCCTATAAATGCTGACTTTCGTCCCGGCTGGCTGGCAAAGTCCGCGAATCTGCGGCGACCGCTTTCACGAAATTGGTTATTAAAATAAATCGTTAGTTTTCATTAGCTGAATTCTGCAAATGTTAATGCCTCCTCCTTTAACAAAACCTTACCTAAGGCCTATTAATCTTTATGGAAGAAAAACTTTCTCATTAAACAGGACGGAAAAATAAAAACCTGTTCCAGCCATTTTTATGAAGAAACTATCATTCATCTTATTCGTTACCGTGTTAACGGTTTCTGTATCGGCTCAAAAATCAACAGCAACATTCGGCGTTAAGGCCGGCCTTTCCAATGCAGGGTTCAGGGGAGATGCTGTTGGTAATTTAAATAACCTGCTGGATTTTACAGACGGCATGGTTACAACGAGTAACCGCACGGGACTTTTCGCAGGCGCTTATGCCACACTTCCTTTCGGCGGTATCATTTCTTTAGAGCCCGGGCTTTACTACACTGAAAAGGGATATAACGTAAAAGGTGAACTTGGATTAAAAGGCCTGGAGTTCCTCGGAGCTAACGCTAAGGCACAGTTGCAGCAACAATATATTGACATCCCGCTTTTGTTGAAAGCTGACCTGGGCGGCGGTTTACAGGTTTTTGCCGGTCCACAGGTTTCTTACCTGGCTAAATCTAACCTGAGAACAACGGCCGGGTTACTTGGTATCAATCTTTTAAACAGGACAATTGATGCCACCGACCAGTTTAACAGATGGGATATGTGTGTAACAGGTGGCGTAGGTTACCAGTTTACCAATGGACTTAACCTTTCTGCATCTTACGATTATGGTTTATCAAAAGTAGACGCCAATAAAAATATGAACGGGTATAATACCGCTTTTAAAGTAGGGCTGGGATTCCGTTTCTAAAACAATATTTTAATACCAGCGGATAAGCCTGGTTACTTCGGTAGCCAGGTTTTATTTTTTGTAGTAGGAGGATAAAGATAGATAGACCATGGTCCATGGTCCATAGCCGTTCATATTTTCGGAACATCGATTCACTCCTCCAGGTATTTAAGGGAGGGTGATTAGTCCATGGTCAACCATAGCCGTTTGTTTTTTAGGAACATCGATTGACTCTTTTTTTGTCTTTTTCGAAGACCTGCTATTCACCCATTCACCCATTCGCTCATTCACCCATTCAACGCCTAAAAGTTTCACAAATATGGCATGGCTGATGCAATGCTTTTGCCCCATTTTCTGCAATAATTACGTCTTTTTGCTCTCTTTTCCGGCAGAATTCGCTTTTTTTCTGCATAAATCCTGATTTTGGTTTGTAACATTTTTTTTCTTCGATCCATTTTTTGTTACAACTTCTGCCGCATGTTAAGGTTGTAACATTTTTTTGTCAGGCTGGAAAAAATGTTACAAGTGTTAAGGCATTTTCCTGGCTCTTTTCACAAGATATGGAGGGTTTTCAGCATATTTTCGCAGATTTTTACCGGTTTATACTGCATTTGGCTAAAAAATGACCTTATGCTTTTTGCAAAGTTGTAATCGA
>JAKFCK010000545.1:0-2644 GCA_036676685.1 Chitinophagaceae bacterium
GAAAGAAATATAAAGATCAAATGCCACGTTCAACCCGTCCCTGTGCAGGTGTGGGTGAGCTTCTTCTTCAATCAGCACTATAAGGTCACCGGGATTACCGCCCCTTTCTCCAGCATTACCTTTTCCGTTAATGCTCAGCTGCATACCTTCCTGAACCCCTGCCGGGATATCTATAGTGACTGTTTCCTCCCCGTAAACCCTTCCTTCCCCTTTACAAGGGCCGCATTTGGCTGTAATGGTTGTGCCTTCACCGTTACATGTCGGGCATGTAGTTACGGTCTGCATCTGCCCGAGAAAGGTGTTCTGTACCCTTCTTACCTGCCCGCTTCCTCCACAACCGGTGCAGGTCTGCACACTATTTTTATCTTTTGCACCACTGCCCTGGCAGGTGTTGCATTTTACATATTTTTTTACCTTTATCGTCTTGTTGGCACCTTTTGCAATTTCCTCGTAGTTCATCTTTAGTTTTACACGCAGGTTACTTCCTCTTGTGCCGGTACTACGTCCACCTGAACCGCGCCTTCCCCCACCGCCGAAAAAACTACCAAAGGCATCATCCCCAAAAATATCCCCAAACTGGCTGAAGATGTCATCCATATTCATACCTGCACCGCCACCCTGTCCGCCGCGCCCGGGTCCAAATGCATTGTGACCGAAACGATCGTACTGGGCTTTCTTATCCGGCTCATTCAGTATCTCGTAAGCTTCCGCCGCTTCTTTAAATTTTTCTTCGGAAACTTTATCGCCCGGGTTCCTGTCCGGGTGATATTGCATCGCAACTTTTCGGTAAGCTTTTTTGATTTCGTCCTGTGATGCATTTTTCGATACACCTAACACCTCGTAATAATCTCTTTTCATACCCCTTGATTCCCGGAATGGGAAATTTGTTGAGCCTGGTTAAAGGTTCTTTTGATTGTAATAAAATGATTTAGTCCTGGTTATTGTCACGTGTTTATTTGCCTACGACCACTTTTGCAAAACGGATCAGTTTACCATTAAGGGAATACCCTTTTTGCACCTCATCCACCACTTTGCCCTTTTTTTCTTTCCCTGCTTCCACTTCTGTAATCGCCTCATGTTTCTCCACATCAAAAGCAGTGTCTATACTATCCATTGCCGCAAGGCCTTTCTGTTGCAGCACATTCCTGAATTTATTAAAAACCAACTGGTTTCCCTGGATCACCTGCTGGAGGTCTTCACTTTGTTGCATTTGTTTTTCTGCACGGTCACAATCATCCAGCACATCCAGCAGGGACGTGATGATGTCTTTCCCGGCAGTTTGCACCAATTCTATTTTTTCTTTTGAAGTCCTCCGCTTATAGTTATCAAATTCTGCCACCAGCCGTAGATATTTGTCTTTTTGCTCCTGGAGCTCATCTTCCAGCTTCTCTATCGAGGAATCGTTAGTGTCCAAAGGATTGCTCATGTGTGTATTTCCGGGTATATCAGAATCGGCATTGATGTCCATTTCTTCGCTGTCAATGATCGGTTGCTTATTTTCTTCCATAGATGTTTGTTTTAAAAAATGTGTGCAAATGTACGATTGTCAAACATTTTGCCAATAGGTTGAGGGCAGTCAAATTGACATTGTCAAACCACAACAAAAAATCTGATTATTTTACTACCTGGAATTTACCGGATTGAACGATGGCCCCGCTTCTATCTCTAAGCTGGAAAATATAGATACCCCGAAAAAAATCATCGAGGTTTAGGGTAATGCGGGTGGGCGTCTTTTTGATATCATATACCTTTTTGCCCATAAAATTGAAGACCTGGAGAGTGTGGGAATTATCATTTGCCCGCAAAAACTCGAATGTAATCACTGAGCTTGCAGGATTTGGGTAAAACCGGATCATTTTTACAGTAGCTGCCGGATCGCCGGAGGCTATCTTATTCTGAGCAAATGATGTAAAGTTTATTCCAATAAATACTAATAATATGTAAACAATTTTATTCAACTAAGTAAAAATAGCACAATCTTTCAATTCGGCAATTAAAATAGTATCAAATTTAATGCTAATGTTTATAACGAATTAAAACCGTTGTTAGTATCCCGGATATACAGGCTAACCAAGCTGCGCAAGGAGCTTATCGATATTTCCGAAGTCGGGCATCAGCCCGGGGTTATCCAGCACTTCACCATATTGCAAGATGCCTTTCTTGTCAATGACAAAAGCGGCCCTTTTGCTTACGCCCAATAATCCCATGGTACCAAAACGCTCATGAATGGCCTCATAAAGCCGCGACACTTCCTTATTGAAGTCACTCAACAACGGGAAATTGTAATTTTCTTCTTTTTTATACCGTGCAAGTGCGTAGGTAGAATCCACTGAAATACCCAACACTGCTGTATCATTATTGCTGTATTTATTGATATTATCTCTCACCGCACATAATTCGGTAGTGCAAACGCTTGTGAATGCCAGTGGGAAAAATAACAACAGCACATTCTGTTTGCCCTCGAAATCGCTAAGGTTAACCTGTTTTTTGTCACTATCATAAAGACTGAACAGCGGCGCCTTATTTCCCGTTATTATTGCCATAAATCATGATTATTTCAGACATCAACAAAAATACAGCTCCATTGTTTAAAACCGCGTGATACGTAAAAGACCCCGCCAAAAGGCAGGGTCCTGTAATCCAA
>JAKFCK010000546.1:0-8884 GCA_036676685.1 Chitinophagaceae bacterium
TGGGCATTGATACCAAATCTTCGCTCCAGGTAAGTGTAGATGCTGGTGAGGTTCATCCGGTAAAACAAAGGAAGCAGCACGTAAGCAATGGTGATATAACCAAAGAGGTAACCGATCACGATCTGGAAATAATAAAAATTTCCACTGCCAACACCCCCCGGAACACTTACAAAAGTTACGCCGCTGAGAGAGGTGCCGATCATCCCAAAAGCGACCAGCATCCAGTTGCTTTTCCTGTTGCCTATAAAAAAAGATTCGTTATTAGAACCTCTCGATGTGAACCAGGCAACAGCCAACAAAACCAGGAAATAACCTATAACAAAAGAGAACAGCAGCGTAGGCGACATATATTGAATTTTGATTTAATTATTAATTCCGGAATAATTTTTTGAAGATAAACAAAAATGGTTTCCCTTTGCTCCTAAAGCATTTTTATGTCCATTAAAGCCATTGCTGTTTTTTGTGGCAGCAAAACCGGTAACAATCCTGTATTTGAAACACACACCAAACAGCTGGGTTATTTACTCGCCGAAAAAAATATCAGTATTATTTATGGTGGAGGCAACAAAGGATTGATGGCTGCTGTGGCCAATGCGGCACTTGAGAAAAGCGGAAAAGTGATTGGCATTATTCCCCAGGTGTTAAAGGATTGGGAACACCAGCACAATGGCCTTACGGAATTGCATATCGTGGAAACCATGCATACACGGAAACAAATGCTTTATGAAAAATGTGACGCTGCTATTATCCTCCCAGGCGGTTATGGCACGCTGGATGAAGTTTTTGAAATGCTTACCTGGAACCAGCTCAGCATTCATAATAAAAAAATATTCTTCCTGAACAGCGATGGGTTTTATGATCATCTTGTAGCACACATGCACCGGATGATGCAGGAGGATTTCCTGTATGGCCACCCGGATGAAAAGATGACCATACTAAAGCACCCGGCTGAAATTCTTCCTTTCCTTTAATCCCGGTTTCTCCTTCCGCCTCCCCCCTGGAAGAGTGCTATATTATAGCCGGCCCTGATGATCGGCACGGCACGGCGCTGGTTATCCAGGTAAGGTGAATTTTCATTATCTGCTATATCCCAAAATACAGAAATATAATAGAAAGACCTGGAATCCCTGTTCCTTCCGCCGGCGTAACCTCCACCCACTAAAAAGCTGGAAGCATTAAGAGATTGTTTCTCCTGTGTATACCCGCTATTTTCTGCGGGAACATATTTTAATTTGATGAAGTTCTGCTCAAAGTGCGCCTGGGCAAACAGGAAATTCAGCGGAAATACCCGCACAAAAGCACCCGGCCCGTATACCGTCTGCCGGATCTTATCTCCGACCACCACATTATCACGTTGAGAAGTATAATTAAAATTCAAGGATGCCGCCACATCCAGCCAGTTAGCGAGGCTATAACCTAAATAGGGACTAACCCCGAGCGTTGTTGTAATGTTCCCAAACTGGAGCGTAAGATTTCCCCCGGTAAACAAGTTCTCCTTTTTAAAACCACTTTCTTTTTGTTCTTCCTCCTCCTGGGCAAAAGCCGCGAGGCTGGAAACAGTGACAAATACAGTAAGTACCCAATTTTTGATTTTCATATAACCGGCGTTTATTTATTGTAAAGCTTTTTTATGGTCGAATATCTTTCCCGTATTCAGGATGTTATTGGGATCAAAGGTATTTTTAATCCCTCTCATGATCTCCAACTGCGACTCTTCAAAAACAATATCCATATATGCTTTTTGGATGAGCCCGATGCCGTGTTCACCACTGATGGTGCCCCCCAGGCTTTTTACCAGGGCAAATAATGCTTTCAGCGCGGGGATCACATCGGGATTGTTGAGGCTATAAATGCTTCCTTCTTTTTTGATACGGATGTGCAAGTTGCCATCACCGGCATGGCCGTAACAAACCGCCTGGAAATTGTATTCCCGGCCCAACTGTTTTACCCCCCTTATCAGCGCGGGCAGTTCTGCTCTCGGGACCACGGTATCTTCTTCTATCGTATAACCGTCCAGCTTAACCGCTTCAGCAACCCTCCTGCGCAATTTCCACAACTCAGCTTTTTGCTGGGCGTCATCGGCAAAAAATATTTCGCCGCAATCAAACTCCGCCAACAGTTCCGATATAGCTTCCATTTCTGTCATCAGTGACTCCATGTGATTACCATCTACTTCTATGATCAGGTGCGCCGCAATATCATCGCTGACAGGAACGGCCGTACTATCCACGAATGTACTTACGATCTTGAGTGCATCAATCTCCACTAATTCCAGAGCGCTGGGCGTGAACCCGGCGCGGAATATGGCGCTCACTGCTTCGCCGGCTTTCTCCAGGTCCTTAAATGGAACCAGCATCAGCAAGTCATATTTGGGAAAAGGTAAAAGCTTTAATACGATCTTAGTGACAAGACCCAGGGTTCCTTCGCTTCCTACCATCAATTGGGTGAGGTTATACCCGGTGGAGTTTTTCAACACATTGGCACCCGTCCAGATAATATCGCCCGTGGGCAACACCACCTGCAGGTTGAGTACATAATCTTTTACCACGCCATATTTTACTGCTTTGGGGCCGCCGCTGTTCTCGGCAATATTGCCGCCGATGAAACAACTTCCCCTGCTGCTGGGATCCGGGGGGTAAAAAAGACCCTTATCTTTCACGGCATTCTGGAGCACTTCCGTGATCACGCCGGGTTCGGTGGTGACCTGTAGGTTTCTTTCATCGATTTCGTAACTATTCATTCGTTCAAATGAGATCAGCACACCGCCAAGATGCGGCAGGGCACCTCCGCTTAGCCCGGTGCCTGCACCGCGGGGTGTTACGGGAATTTTATGCTGGTTAGAGATCTTCATGATCTCACTGATATCTTCCGCGGTGCGGGGTTTGATCACGATATCTGGCAAAAAATGAAGATTTTCTGTTTCATCATGCGCATAATTATTCAGGCTTTCCTCGTCGGTGAAAACAAATGCAGGCCCTGCAATAGCCTTAAACGCTGCCAAATGTTCAATGAACTGCTGCGCCTGGATAGAAACTTCCATGTACTTTTTTTGGCAAAAATCGGAAAAAATCAATTCATTCCCCAGAATTGATAGTGATGTAGCATATATTTAAAACTGCGGGCACATTGATTGCCTTCCTGCACTTGTAGCATAAAACCCCTTTTTTATCAATGTAAACTCACTTGCACCGCGGTAGTTATTGAAATTTCTCAGGGAAGAAATAGTGGCGTCGTAGCTGAATGTGAACCTGAGGCTATTCAGTTCAAACCCTACCATCGGGATCACGGCGTCCTGGTGGCGGTAATACAGGCCGGCAATCAATTGTTTTTCACCTGCTTCAGATAGATTATAATTGGCCAATACACCCCCGTTTATTTCTGTGGCATTGGTCTGCATAGAAAAATAGGCGTTGGGAGTAAGGATCACTTTATCATGCACTTTTAAAATGGCATTTACAAAAGCGATGTGACGCATCGGGATGATGCCTGCTTCAGATTTATCCTGGTAAAAAGTTTCCCGTGGCTTATTCACATGGTGTATGGAATAACCCGCATTGATATATACATCCTCGGTGGGAAAATAAGCATAGTTCATACCTACCTGCATATCAAAATAACTTACGCTTGTATTTTGTGGCAGGCCAGTGGTAGGTCGTGTACCGTCGAAAAATTTTCCGTCAAACTGATCCGGGAATATGAGCCCGCTGGGATCGATCCGTTTATTCGCCCAGCCCAGGTTAAAACCAGCGCTTAGCAAACTGCTATACCCTAACATCTGGTGATAGGCCACAGACCCGTAAACTTTTGTGGACCTTAAGCTGCCACTACCCGCCACATCACTCAGCACCAGGGCTCCGGCACCTAACCAACCGCTTTCGATCTTGTCCCGAAATAACTGGGCATCCCCGAACACACTCATAGTTTTGTAAGGCACTGTCATCACGGAGCTCCATTGATTGCGGTACTGCACACCCACCCGGTAATCGGCATCAGGAATAAAACCTGTATTCGCCGGGTTGGTAGACAGGGGCGAATTAAAAAACTGCGAAAAATGGAGATCCTGGCCTGCAGCACCAAGAGTGCAGGCGGTTAAAACCGGGATCAAAAATATTTTGTTCAAAACCTTCATCTCAACCTCCTTTTATTTTATCTTGTTATTAGCGCAGCAATGTGATATCACCGGTCTTCCTCAATTTCTTGCCATCGGTAAATTCCACATCCAGCGTATACGCGTACACGTCAGTTGGTTGTAATTTACCTTTGTAATACCCGTTCCATCCTGAATTTTTGTTATTAGATTGAAAAACGATCTGACCCCAGCGGTTATAAATTTTCCAGATCATTTTACTGATACCAAAGCCCTCCACTTTTACAATTGAATTCCGCCCGCCCTGCGCCGGAATGAATGCATTCGGCACATCAAGCAGAGGAATCACGATCACGCTCACCTGCAGCCGGAATGTATCGCTACAGCCCACTTCGTTATATGCGATCAGTTCTGCCAGGTAAGTTCCTGTTTCATTGTACTGGTGAGCAGGATTCACCAATGTGGAAGTGTCTCCATCACCGAAGTTCCATAAATAGGAAGTGGCGCCGATCGATAAATTGGTAAACTGCACCGGTGTGTTCTCTGTAGGCGGGTCAGGCTGCCACGAGAATTGGGCCGTGGGATTTGCGACCACTGTGATAGCGAAAAAGGCTGAGGTGTCAACCCTGTTACAGGTATTGGTATCCGTAGCTATCAGTCGCACGTTAAATGTTCCGGTTGTAGTATAGGTATGTGTGGGGCTGGGATCCGTGGAAGTAGTGCCGTCGCCGAAATTCCATACGAAATCCGTACCTGCCAGGGAGGTGTTTTCAAATGTCGCTGTAAAAGGTACGCATCCTATCGGATCTGTTTCAAACTGTGCTTTTACCAGGGGATTTAACCGAATGGTTTTTTCAATAGAATCCGGTGAATTACAAAAGGCCGTATCCAGGATGATCAGTTTTACGATATAGGTTCCCGGGGCAGCATAAGTATGCAGTCTGGCCGGGGCAAAAGCTGTTGTATCTCTTTTAGATCCGTCCCCGTAGTCCCAGATAAAGGTCCTGGGCCCGAAATTCCCAACGGCAGTAGACGTATTGGTGAATTGCATCGTGAGGCTTTCGCAGGGAGCCATCTTGGCAAAAGTAAAATCCGGTGTCGCCCTGTTATTGCCTGCTATAATTGTCACGAAGGCGGTGTCCCTGATATTGCAGGTCGTACTATCTTCCGCGATCAGTCGCACCAGGTAGGAACCTACAGCGGTGTAAGTGTGTGAAAGAGAAGCTGACGTTGTTCTGACATCAGGTGAACCGTCACCAAAACTCCAGTAAAACGTTTTTCCTTTTCTCAGTGTATCAGTAAAATCCACGACCAAGGGTACGCAGCCCGTGGTATCATTGATCACGGCGTTGATAGAAGCCTGTACCCCTGCTCCCACACCAGAAAAATTCATTTCTATTTTGATGCTGGCCTGGTTGCAATTGTTACTGCCGTTTGTTGTGGACCAGGAACCCGGTGTTGTCGGAAATTTTGTTCCTCCGGCACAATTCGCACAAATAGCCTGGTAAATAACCCCGTTATCGTCAAAGCGGCTGGTCCCGCCGTCCACATGGTCACCCAGTCCGCCGTTCTGCCCGAAATGGGAACCGAATAACTGGCTGTTTGCATTTTTTTCCAGGACAAAAAAGTAAAAATCGTTTCCATCAGGGGGCGGAATACCTGCAAGCGGATTCACATTTGGTAATCCCAACGTGGTACCGCTGGTGTAACGCTGCTGCACATTAATGCCTCCACCCCATCCTGACACGTAAACATTCTCGCAGCGGTCTACCAGGAACGCTGTCGGGGACAAATTAGGCACCGATATATTGGTGCCAAAAACCGTAGAATAAACGTATGCCGAAAGATCGGGCGCTAACTTACTGATGAATTGTTTTGCATTATTGGAGCCAAACTGGTGGCTAAACCTGGCATTCACTACAGTCCAGTTGCCGGTAGTAGTTCCGGTGATGTAGGGGAACCCAGACCGGTCGAATTTTAAGCCATATACAAGATCTATTCCCCCGGTACCCTGGTAGGTGGTACGAACAATAGCACTGCCATCACTTTTTAGCTGGGTTACAAAACCATCGGCCACATCACCACCGTATGTGCCACTCAACACACCTGTTTTATCGCCTGGAAGATTTGTACTCGCAGTAGCTCCCGCCACATAAAGGTCACCGTTAGTGGGGCTGATGCTGGTAACGAAACATGCATCATTGGCACTTCCGCCAAAATAAGAGCTGAAGGTAACTCCACTCAGATCAGGCTTGAATTTAATGACAACGCCATCCTGCAATCCTCCCCCGAAAGTATTTTGAAAAACTGTACCAATTATTGGGAAATCATTCTGGTAAACATTACTTGCATTCAATACTCCTTGCGTGGAGGAAACAAGGTAAATATTATTACTGCCATCCAGGATCACTTCGCTCCTGGCATCGTCGCCGTAATTCCTGCGAAGGCTTTGAGCAGCAGGAGTAGAGGTCGGATACTTCGGCGCTATGTTTACACCATCGGCACCCTTACCGCCCATTTTTATTGAGCCAATCAGGTTGGTGCCCGAAGCATTAAATTTGGTAACAAAAATATCATATCCTGAACCCGCCACGGAGGGCAGACTATTCGGGAAATTGGACGTTGTGGTTCTTCCTGCAACAATGAGATTACCTTGTGCATCCACAACCATACTGTGAGGTTGCTCATTGCCGGAACCGCCAAGGTATGTGGCGTACACCCTTGTGGAGCCGTTGGGAGAAAATTTAAATATCGCCACATCATATCCTCCGAAACCTCCCTCGTTTGTTCCCCCGCCGTAAGTACGCTGGTAGGCTCCCGGTGACACAGGGTAACCGGCAGCAAAAGCAACACCTCCTGCATAGAAACTTCCGTCAGGACCAGGTGTAGCAGTATAACCCCAGTTGTCGGCAGTGCTCCCTGTAAAAGTTGAAAATATAACGGAAGGATCTATTACTAATGTTTCTTTTTCATTGTATTCATCCACATTAAAAGTCACCACATTTTTTGTAACGATATAACGCGCATTCACTGTACGCCTTTTGCCTTCTCCTGACTGGTAGGTGTAAGGATATAATTCCGTTACGTCCCCCACCGGTGTGGCTATCACCAATTGTTTATCGATTACTGAAAGACCGGTAGGACCTTCATATTGAAGGGCAATATCAGCAACTTTACCACCGGGTTTCACGATGAAATCATATTTCAATTTACCGGCATCACTATAATAGCGGATGTCAATATTGGGATAAATTTCCTGGTAAGTTACCGCGTGATAAACTTTACAGCCGGAAGCCCATTTTGAACGCTCATTCCCATAATAATAATTATTGTGGGTCGGCAGCATTTTGTCCGGTAACTGCATAGCATTTAAAGACGCACCTACAAATTTTACCTTATAAGCAAATGAGTGAAAAGTGAAGGGATCGTTGATATTCTTAAACAGGCCCGCATCATCATGCCCATGGGTGATCACACTTAAACGTTGCACATCTTCCGGTTTATGCAACAGGACGGTGAAGCCGCCATTCTCCATGAAAAAAGAACCTGTTGTGAAGTCCCCGCGGTAAGTAACATTTTCATGCCACTGCCCTTTGTTCTCTACAAATTCCATTTGTGCCAGGGCGGTAATTGACAAACAACAAAAAAGGAGAGTGCTAAACAGGTAAGCAAATATTAAGGTAAATGGTCTCAACTATTTTTATTTACAATTTAAATAGAATAAACGTAATTATCAACGCGTTTGTTTGCCAACGTGTTAGGTTTTAGGGTTGATTTAACGAATTAACATCGTCTTAAGCGATTTTGCCCCAACCTGTTTTATGTTTTTGCTGTTGCAGGTAAGTTTTAATCAGCAAATTTTCAGCCAAGCTAAGGTCAGGATCCTGCTCAAGTATTTTTTCTACTTCGCTGCGTGCAACTTCAAGCATGGCTTTATCTGCAACGATACTTGCGAGCCTGAAATTTAATGCCCCGCTTTGCCTTGTACCCTCTATTTCGCCAGGGCCGCGGATCTCCAGGTCTTTTTCCGCCACCAGGAATCCATCGTTGGTGGCCACCATGATCTTGAGCCGCTCCCGGGCATCCCTTGAGAGTTTATTCCCGGTGAGCAGGATACAAAAGCTTTGCTCAGCACCCCTTCCCACCCGCCCCCTCAGCTGGTGGAGCTGTGAAAGGCCGAATTTTTCTGCGCTTTCGATGACCATCACCGAGGCATTCGGCACGTTTACGCCCACCTCAATTACCGTTGTACTCACCATGATATGCGTATCTCCTGTGACGAATCGCTGCATGTTTGTTTCTTTTAACCTGGCGTCCTGCTTACCATGTACCATGCTGATCCAGTATTTAGGTTCCGGGAAAAAAGATTTCACTTCTTCAAATCCTTTCATCAGGTTCTCATAATCCATCTTGCTGCTTTCTTCGATCAGCGGGTAAATAATATATGCCTGGCGCCCGGCTTTTACCTGCTCTTTTATGAAGTCCATGACCTGTGGCCTTGCAGACTCATTACGATGAATTGTGCTGATTGGTTTCCTGCCGGGTGGCAATTCATCCATGACACTGTAATCAAGATCCCCGTAGGCTGTTAATGCAAGGGTTCGGGGAATCGGGGTTGCAGTCATTACCAGGATATGCGGAGGTAACGTGTTTTTCTTCCAAAGCTGCGCACGCTGTGCCACACCAAACTTATGTTGCTCGTCCACCACTGCAAAACCTAAGTTCCTGAATTGCACTTTCTCTTCTATCACGGCATGAGTGCCTAATAAGATGTGGACAGAACCATCTTCGCAACCC
>JAKFCK010000547.1:0-6058 GCA_036676685.1 Chitinophagaceae bacterium
CTTGTGCCGGCAGCTCGGCAAGTGTTTATTTTATTATCAACTCCATGAAACAAAGCGCAGGCATCCTTTTATACCGGCGAGGGGAAAAGTTTCCCGAGTTTTTTCTGGTTCATCCCGGCGGTCCTTTTTGGAAAAATAAAGATGAAGGTGCATGGTCCATTCCAAAAGGAGAGTTTAACGATGAGGAAGACCCGTTGCGCGCAGCACAAAGAGAATTCCTGGAAGAGACAGGGATCAGTTGCGAAGGCGATTTTATAGCGCTCCCGCCTGTAAGGCTCAAATCCGGTAAACGGATTTTTGCATGGGCACTCGAAAAGGATATCGACCCGGGCCAGGTAAAAAGCAATGTTTTTGAAATGGAATGGCCACCGCGATCCGGCAAAATGTTATCCTTTCCCGAAGTAGATAAAGGCGGGTGGTTTTCTCCCGTGCAGGCCAGGCAAAAAATAAACGCTTCACAATCAGTATGGATTGATGAACTGCTCGCAAAAATAAATAGCTAGAACATCACAACTTAATTTTTTACCCCCGGCTTTGTGCCTGCTCCGGCAAGCGGCTATTCTATGTTTGCATAGGGAACATGCGGCTGGTGCGGGCCCTAAGTATTCCTTTTTGGGTGTCAGTGAAGTTTCAATACCTTAGCCGGGTATGAAACCGCTTTTTCTGAGCTTTTATTTTTTTATACTGGTGTTGTGTACGGTGCAGGCGCAGCCTAACCCATTTAAGCAGGTGTCCGTATCCAGTGTCGGAACAGGTTGGGCGGGTAATTCCATAAACGCTGTTGTGTTTAGAAAAAATTCTGTGGCCAGTTTCAGGGATCAGCAATTCATAGCTTATTATGATAATGAGGGGCACCTGGTATTAGGCAAAAGAAAATTAGCGGACAGCAGTTGGCAATTGAAGCAGACTAAATTTAAGGGGAATATTTACGATGCACATAACAGCATTAGTATCGGCGTGGATGGAGAGGGGTACCTGCACGTGGCCTGGGACCAGCACAATAATGCATTGCATTACAGCAGGAGTACCGAACCACTGTCACTGGAACTCGCGGACATGATGCCCATGACAGGTAACGCGGAAAAAAAAGTTTCCTACCCGGAATTTTACCTGCAGCCTTCCGGCGGGATGTTATTTTTTTACAGGGATGGTGCCTCCGGTAATGGCAACCTTGTGATCAATGGTTATTCGCCCGCCACCAAACAATGGACAAGGGTACAGCATAATTTAATAGATGGCGAAGCTAAACGTAACGCCTACTGGCAGGCCTGTGTCGACAATCGGGGATTTATTCATATCTCCTGGGTATGGCGGGAAACCGCTGATGTCGCCAGCAATCATGATCTGAATTATGCCCTGTCCAAAGACGGCGGTAAAACCTGGCAAAGGTCCACCGGCCTGGGGTACACATTGCCCATCACCATAGCCAATGCCGAAAAAATCGCCGGGATCCCCCAAAACAGTGAACTGATCAATCAAACATCCATGTGTGTGGGTACAAACGGGAAACCTGTCATCGCGGGGTACTGGAGGGGAAAAAATGGGGTGCCGCAATACCAGCTGGTCTACCGCAGGAAGGGAAAATGGATAACAAAAGATAGTGGCTTTCGTACGGCAGGGTTCAGCCTCAGCGGGCAGGGTACAAAGAAGATCCCCATATCCCGGCCACAGGTGATCAGCTGCGGCAGGGGGAAAAAGACGATGGTAGCCATTATTTTCCGGGACCGGGAATTAGGCAATCACATATCAATGGCTTACAACAGGATCTTTAAAAATAATTACTGGCGGCTTGTTGCACTTACTGACGGGGATATAGGGGAGTGGGAACCTTCTTACGATACGGAGTTATGGAAAAATAAACAAAAGCTGCATTTGTTCCTGCAAAAAGTAACGCAGGCAGACCGGGAAGGGGTTATGCAAACGCCCCCGACAAAAATCAAGGTACTGCAGTTAAGCGGGTTGGGGGATTAAGGTTTCAAAGGTTTAAGAGGTTTCAAAGGTTTAAGAGGTTTCAAAGGTTTAAGAGGTTTCAAGGTTTCAAAGGTTTAAGAGGTTTAAGAGGTTTCAAGGTTTCAAAGGTTTCAAAGGTTTAAGAGGTTTCAAAGGTTTCACTACCTCACTTCTTTCCTGCAGTCCCGGGATACGGTTCTCCCTGGTGACAGGTTTTGCAGGTTATACTCATCAATGAGTCGCCGATTTTCGGGTTTTCCATTCCAAAATATTTTTGATTGATGTCCAGGGTCATGCGCATCATGGAGCGGGCGATTTCTTTTTCTGATTTGGCGTCACTTGCAAAGTCAAGGTCTGCAGAGCCCTGGACCTTAGCATGGCAGTAATCACAATTCACGCCCAGTCCTTTATTAAAATCTATTTCCATGATCTTCTGTAAAGCCTCGTCGCTGATATTTTTCGGCAACACCTGCAGGTTCTTAAACCCGGGAGCCTGCTTTTGTTGGATGGCAGCAACGCAGATCAGCAGGATCGCTAACATGAAGGAAGGGACTACAAAGAGTTTGTACATTGAAATGTTGAATGTTGTCCCGCATTTTGCGGGATAAATTTTGAATGTTGGATCGGAATTTATTCGCCTAATCTGTCGGTGGCCATACGTTCATTCAAGCGGGATATTTTTTGCATTTTCCGCCAGCCACTGCTCAAAATTCTGCAATTGTGGATTTAGTTTTTTAGAAACCGCTACATCCCGCAGGCCATTCACCTTTTCTTCAAATTCATCATACACCTGGAACATATTGCCCAGGTCCTCGGCACCAGGGAAGCCGAAACTGCGGTAAACCGCTGCTGGTACTTTGTTGTAAATTACGGGCTCACCCAGGGCTTTGCCAAGTGCTTCGGCTAATTGTGTACCGGTAAGGTGCTCCCCGGCTACTCCCACATTTTTGCCGATATATTCAGCTCCCGCTTTAAAGATACCATAGGCACATTTGCCAATATCTGCAGAGGCAATACCTGCCAGCTTTGCATCACCGATGGGCATCGTAAGGGTAAGCTTTCCATCTGCCCCGCGTTTAGGGCCTGCTCCAAAAGAAACAAAATTGTCCCAATAAAAAGAGGCATGCAGAAAAGTGGTAGGTACGCCCGCATCGATAAATCGCTGATTCGATTCACCCTTGGCATCAAAGTGGGGAACCTTGTACTTTTCCATGAGCGTAGGCATCCGGTCATCATGTAGCGGCACCCAGTTGCGGGTATCTTCCAGCGTGGACCAGATGGCGTGTTTAATGCCGGCAGCTTTTGCAGCTTCCGCAAAAAGGGCAGCCTCAGCCTTTTCCTGTTCGGGAGAAAAATGGGCCCAAAAAAACGTTACGAAAAAAGCGCCATAGGCATTTTCCAAAGCTTTGTGAACAGATGCTGCGTCTCCCAGGTCTCCATAAGTTATTTCTGCTCCCAGGGCCGCGAGTTCTTTTGCTTTATCGGAGTGGATATCCCTGGTGACGGCACGAACCGAAAATTCACTTTGAGGATCGCTGGTTATCGCTCTTACCAATCCGCCTCCCTGCGCACCTGTGGCACCAAAGACGGTAATAATTTTTTTTGCTGACATAACAATTGTATTAATAAATTAAGTTCAGTTTTCAAGGCAGGAATAAATATAAAAATTAAATATGATTACCGGAAGAAAAACCATTGTTCCCGTACAGTAGGATAGATTTTAGGAAATGAACCCGATCAGTAAACGTCACTAGGCTACCCTTACTGCCCGGCAGGATACTTAGCGCCTCGACATACAGTTGATTGCAGCTTCATGATTTTACCGCCCTTCGGCGATTATTCACACAGTTTTAATGTTTCCGTGCTTTTATTACTTAACTGTAATTTATTTACTTTACCTGCTTTGCTGTAATACAGAACGAGCGTGCCATACCTCAAACGAAAGGCATCCCAGTTCACGTCTTTCATGATGGGGTTACCAAGCATTTTAAACAGGCCTTTCCGGCTTGCGCCCATTAATGGCAGGGATAGTTTGCCGCTAAAATTTTGCCTGATCTCTATATAATCCCTGTCGGTATAGAAATAAATATCCTTATCCTTATAAAAAATGCCTGCGCATTGGCCGGTGGCAGGTTGTTCCCGGAGTTCCGTAAAACAGGGAAATGTTTTTTGAATCTCACCGGGGGTCGATTGCGGGTTGAGTCCTTCATTTATTTTTCCATAGAGAATATCTACAGTAAAAACGGGGCAGGCTGTACTTTTTTTTAACTGTGCGTGAGTGGGCTGCATACATATCATGACCAGCAAAATGGCAAGAGGTATTTTCATAACATAGGTTTTATACCTCCCGGTATTATTGTTCCCGGTGGCAATCCTTTTTAGCAAAAACCTTGCTGAAAAAAGTTAATACGGTTCGTATATTTGAGAGGAGGGTGAGCAGCCCGGACATACGGCGGAAATACATAAAAAACTATGTTTTCCCCATTTCTAAAATTAACTTTAGCAGGTATAAAAATCAAAACAATGTTTATGAATTACCGGCTTTATCCATGTTTAATACTTGCCTGCACGATTGCGATTGTTTCAGCGTGCAAACAAAGCATTGATAGCAACCTGCACCCCGGTGCGGATTGTGCGAGCACCGCTAAGCCCGATACACTGAACCTCCCGGGTAACCAATTGAAGGGGTGGGAAATTTATAGCTGGCCGGCCTGCGGGGACTGGAATTTCTCCTTGCTTTACGGCACAAATGTTTTAAAAAGTTATGAGGAGGTAACCGGGCGCCAGGCCAGTGGCCGTTTTGTAATAAGGGTTTGGGGTAAAAACGAATTGAAAAAAGTGTTACAGCGCATCCCTGGGGGGGAGGCCGTTAGCCTGGTGGGGGAGGGATGGTTACAGCAAACCTGGGGCGCAGGTGCCTATGGCGATCTGCGGTTGCCACCTGCAGCAATGATCAATGAACTGCATCAAATGGCTACGCAGGCTGGCCTGGATTGGCAGGTACTGAATTAAGTGTGCCTGCGGCAGATCAGGACAGCCGGCATTAATCAAAAAGCTGTCCGGCTTTTGAAAGCCGCTTCGGGGTGAAGTTTTTCCAATGTATAATTAGGGTACACAAATGAAAACCTGTTTAGTTATTTTTTTTCTTTTTTGTGTTGTTGCCCTTTTTGCAGCATGCTACAAACCCATAAAGGACAATATGAAAGACCTGGATCAGAATATGCTGGACCTGGGCCTTTACCACGATAACCTTGGTATTCATTTGCGTAAAGGTGAAGCTGATTATTCCTTATGGCTGCTGGAAGGTATGGATAGTTGCCTGAAGGTGATTTCTGCGGGTTTTGAAGAACACCCGAAGCTAAACATCCCTTTTGAGAAGGAATATAAAAAACAATTGCTCAAACCGATAAAATCCATGCGGAATGCCCTGCACGATAATAATATTCCGGCAGCTATCAACGGGTATCGGATTCTTACAAGAAAATGCAATGGTTGTCATGTTGATCATGATGTCACCAAAGAGGTCATGGATTTAAGTGATCCATCCTATAATGATCTATAACTCTCTTCGCTTAATTTATTTTTGTATTAATTTTTTTCCCGGCCAACATATCCCGCACTATTGCGGCATTAGTGCGGGAAAAATATGGAACCTGAAAAGATCTTTAAAATATATTTACATACAAACAAAAAACTTTGTACGACATAATAGGAGATATTCACGGGTATTGCGATAAGCTGACAGCACTGCTGACCAGGCTGGGTTATGAAACTGTGGAAGGGGTATGGCAGCACCCGGAAAGACAAGCGATTTTTGTGGGCGATTATATAGATCGCGGACCGGCGATCAAAGAGACACTGGACCTTGTGAAAGGAATGGTGGACGCGGGTGCTGCACTGGCAATTATGGGTAATCACGAATACAATGCCCTTGCATATGCCCATCGGCTGCCAGCAGGGAATTATCTTCGAACCCATAATGCAACACATACCAAACAACACCAGGCAACACTAGACCAGTTTTCCACTTATCCCGCCGAATGGCAAACTTACCTCGAATGGTTTTATAGCCTCCCGCTTTTCCTGGAATTGCCGGGTTTGCGCGTGG
>JAKFCK010000548.1:0-8080 GCA_036676685.1 Chitinophagaceae bacterium
GGGAGCAGGTAATAAGGATAAAAGTAAAGAGTGGCGTGAAATAAGCTTCCTTGTCCAGTACCGCAGTGTCCCGCTTCATTATGACCTCCTGTTCCCGTTGCATTTTGTTGATCTGGGAGCGAACATCGTCCATCAATCTTTTGCCACTTAGCCACCTGGATGTGGGTAACGTATCCCGGGAAGCATCTCTTAATACATTGTTCAGGAAAATAAGCCTTTTGTTCACCGCGGCTTTCAGTAACGCTACATTATGCTGCTGGGCCTGGTTGGTCCGCGTAAGGGAGTCAGCCTGGTTGAGGTTGAGTTCCAGGTTGCGTAAAGCTGTAGCCAGTTGTGTGAGGAAGGAAGTGTCTTTCGCATGAAGATAACCGCGCTGCGAGGTTTCTGCCTGTAGCAGGTCTGCATACGATCTTTCAAGTACGATCTTCACCCTTTGCGTGTTATTGACCAGCTCAGCAGCCTGGATAAGTTTGTTAATGCGTAGATAGGAAAATATAGAGAGCGAGAGTAATATTAAAGTTGCAAATAGAAAAATAAGCCTGATCCGTAAGTGTTTTTGTTTTCCCATTTGCGTTCATCATTTAAGCGATTGCCAACAGGTATTTGTCTTTAGAAACCTGGCTGGCGCCGGTAGCGAGGTCCTTCGACAATACGGTTTGGATAGCTTTTTTCATCATGTCGAAGCTGCGGGGCTTCCTCATGTAGAAATTGGCACCCAGTGAGTAAGTGGTATCAATCGCGTGTTCGCTGTCTGAAGTAGAAAAAATAACTACGGGAATTTCTTTTAATTTGGCTGTTTGGCGGATCTCTTTCAGGCATTCAAATCCATTTTTTCTTGGCATATTCAGGTCCAGGAATATTATATCCGGAGGAGGGGGTACTTTTTCATCGAGTACATTCATCAGTTCCACACCATCGTCGGCCATTACCAATTGGGTGTCGATGCCGACTTCTTTTAATACGTCTTCAAAAAACATCCTGTCGTCTGCATCATCTTCCGCAAGAAAGATTTTTTTTGTTTGTTGCTGAGTTGAGTTCATGCCTCAAATGTAAGGAGTTAGATTGATACTTTACAGGGAGGTGTGACGAGACGAAACACTATGCGTTAAAGTGAATGCGACCACAGGCAATCCAGGGTATCTGTGATCATGTGGAGGACGAGGCCGATGCCCACGATCCTGGTACGTTTAAAAATTAATAAGCTGAGATACAAAGCTATAGCCACATGACTGTGCAGGGGGTGAAAGCCGATCGAACACCTTCCGGCATCAAATATGGGCGTGGCCAGTAAGTGATCCAGGTCTACCAACATAGTAAGGAGTAAGATAACTGAAGCTCTCCGAAAATTTCCCCGGTAAAAAACAAGTGCAATCAGGACAGGGAACCCAAAATGCAGAAAATAATGAACAACCTGTTGCATCTCAGGAAAGGCTTTTAGTAGTGCGGGCCAGCAGTATGCCCTTGTGGTATACCTGCATGGTATAAGTGCCGCGTTGGTATTGATCAGCTTCTATGGAAAAATTAAGGCGTTTGTTTTCGCCTTGCTGGTAATCAAAGCGTAATTTATAAGAATAGATCTTCCTGCCCTCCCGGGTTTCAAAACTCCCGCTGTCCCAGGCTGACTGGGTAAGGACCCGGCCATCCGGCTGCTGCAGCACCACGTATATTTCATCATAAGGCATAGCACTACCGTTCGCCTTTATGATGAATGAACCCTGGAATTGCCCGGTTTGCAGGGCCTGGAAGGTTTCCTGTTGTTTGTCTTCTGTAAGGGCTTTTAATTGCAGGTCCGTCACGGATAACCCTTTTGAACCATTGGTATTGTTCACTGCTTTTGCCACAGGCCTGGCAGGTTCCCCGGCGGGTCTCGAATTAACAGCCTGGTCCGAATTATCTATGCTTTCGCCCATCCGGGCGATGAGGGCACTCAGGCGTTTATTTTCTTCCGTTACTTCTGCATATTTTCCCCGCCATTCCTCCAGTCTTTGTTGCAGGGCCGCCAGCTTCTCCCGCGCCTGAGCCAGCTGCGCAGGGCTAAGCCGGGTATCATACAACCGGTCTATTTCTGTTTTTAAGTAGTAAAATTCTTTAAGCCTGGCATCCATTGTTAATTGCACAGAATCCGTGTTGATTCGGGTAGAGTCAAGGGCTGCATTGATTTTATTGATGGTAGCGGTAAAAACGTTTTGCATAGAGTCCCTGGTGCGCTCTACAAGCCGGGCTGAGTCATTGACCACCACCACGGCGGCGGCGGGAACGGCGTTTATGGCTTTACGGTAGTACATGAAACCCCAGATAAAGAGAATTACAAATGCCAACAGCAGCAAGGACATTGAAAGCAGGAGTAAAAGAGATATTCTGGTTTCTTTCATGCTTAAGGAGTGATTAACCTATGGTTTTACACTGTGTTGATCCACATACGCGGATATCCATCCCACCTGGCCACTCTTCACCAGGAAAAATTGTTTACGTTCATATACGCCCTCAAACTGTCGCATGATCTTGAGCAACAGGCCCGTGCCGGCCATAAGCGCCCGCTGATCAAAAACTTTCTGCACTGTTTTGATCTCCTCTGCAATAGGCAACTTGTCAATGGTCTTATCCTTTATTTTACCAACTAGCGCTGCAGGAGTGTAACTATTGTAGCCGGAGTAGATCTGCTGGCTGAATTTCAGCACCTCGTCGTAGGTTACCGGTACCACGGCATTTTCATGCAACTCGGGAAAAAGTAAGGTTGATACGGCCCAGGCGATGCCACCGCTAAAAGCAATATTATCACTCATATTGTATGCTCCGCTTACGTTCACCGCATAAATAATTTCCTGGTTTGCAGATCCCTCCAGCACACGGAATAATTGCTTCTGGAAATTAGCAAGGGTCCTGTTGTCCTCCATTCTTTTCTCTGTACCGTTTGCTATACTTTTGGTTCCCCAGGTCAGTTGAAAGAGCTTCATTTCGCGGGTATTACCGTTGGGAAAATATCCGCCTTTGGTGTTGCCGCTACCAATATCTATCAAAAAAGTCGAATATCTTTTAGCTTCAGGAACTATACCCAGGTGGGAGAGGCGTGCTTCGTCTATCACATCTACGAGATCTACCGTTCGCTGCGGCTCCCTGATCAACGCCCTGAAAGAATCTGCCAGGTTTTTGGTCCAGGAGAGTTTGTTTTCTTTTTCGGCCTGCACTTTCACACCGCTACTCATTACAGTATAAATATTTTCAGGAGCAATTTTATATTGAAGGTTGGCTACACGATAAAGCCCGGTGAGCGCTTTTAAGGTGGCAGAAAATGACGCCGGGGAAAATGTAATAAAGTCCGTGTTTACAGATGAATCCTGGAGTACATTAAAGGTGCCGGTGTTTTGTGCGTTCTTACCAATTTCCAAAACGCTTAGCTTTACACCCTTAGAACCAACTTCAATGCCTGCATAAACAGCCGAACGCCGGAACTTTAATTTAAAATTAGTTTGAGCTTCGGCGGCAATGGTGCAGAGGGTGAGCAATCCTATAAATATGCTGGCACATAACAATAACTTCTTATACATGCGGAAATTACACTTTAGGTGCGTAAAAATACTGATTAAAGGCACAGCGGGTTTGGCTTATTGTCCATTGTGTAAAAAATGTGATTAAGAAATTGATAAGAACAGCCTCCCGCTTGCTTTTCAGCCATTATATATTATATTATTTTGCGCAACGGTAGTTCAAATAGCTAATTTTGCAAAAAAAAACAGGAGCTGGAACAATGGATAGTGAATTAAAAAAAGAACAGGAAAAGTTTCAGGCATTGTTTGAACACGCGTCTATGGGCATCGTGGTCACCAATGCACGGGGAGAAATCCAGTTGGTGAATAAATACCTCCTGGGCCAGTTTGGGTACCACGATGTTGCGGAACTTGTTGGCAAAACCATTGAAGTGTTGATACCATCCCGCTATGATCATGTGCACCATAAACACCGGGAAAAATACGGTAAACACCCCGGACCCCGTTCAATGGGTGTTGGCCGGGATCTCTTCGGGTTAAAGAAAGATGGCTCGGAATTCCCGGTGGAAGTGAGCCTGAGCAACTACAATACCTCCGAAGGCATGTTCGTTATTGCATTTGTGATTGATATCACATTAAGGAAAGAAATTGAGAACGCTGTGCTTGTGCAAAAAAAGCAATTGGAGGAAAGCCATAAGCAGATCGAGGAACTAAATAATGAGCTTGAGGAAAAAGTGCACCTGAGAACAAGCCAGCTGCAGGAAGCCATGCAACAAATAGAAGGTTCCCGTGATGAACTGACCAAAGCATTGGATAAAGAGAAGGAATTGGGGGACCTGAAAAGCAGGTTCGTTTCCATGGCTTCCCATGAGTTTCGTACCCCACTGAGCACTATCTTATCATCTGCTTCCTTGTTGGCAAAATATACGGAATCTGAGGAGCAGGAAAAAAGGGACAAACATATCAATCGTATAAAGGCCTCCGTGATCAATCTTACCGGGATATTAAATGAATTTTTATCTATCGGCAGGATTGAAGATGGTAAAATTGAAGTGCGGCACTCGCATTTTAACGTGAAGGAGTTCGTGGCTCACCTATGCACAGAAATGCAGGTACAAGTGAAGCAGGGGCAGAAAATTGTATACACTCATTCCGGCCAGGAGGAACTTATGCTGGATGAATCGCTTCTCCGTAATATCCTGTTTAACCTCCTGAGTAATGCGATCAAGTTTTCGCATGCCGATGGGGTGATCGTGGTGAACACAGCCACCAACAATGGCTCCTTCCACATCAATATTGAAGATAATGGGATCGGTATCTCTGAAGAAGACCAGGTGCATTTGTTTGAGCGGTTTTTCCGTGCCAGCAATGCCACGAATATCCAGGGTACAGGACTGGGCCTTCACATCGTGGCAAAATATGTGGAGTTGCTGAATGGTACGATCACCTGGAAAAGCGAACTGGAAGTTGGTACAACTTTTACCCTTATTTTTACGCTTCCGAACCAATAAGATAATAATCATATGCAACAACATATCCTGCTGATAGAAGATAATAATGAAATAAGGGAAAATACAGCCGAGATCCTGGAACTGGCAAATTATAAGGTGACCACAGCAGAAAATGGGAAAGTAGGCGTGGAAAAAGCCCTTAAGGACAGGCCTGACCTGATCATCTGCGATATCATGATGCCGGTGCTGGATGGTTACGGAGTGCTTCACCTGATCAATAAAAATCCCGAACTGGCCTCTATTCCTTTTATTTTTCTTACAGCCAAATCTGAGCGAGGTGACTTTAGACGTGGGATGGAAATGGGGGCTGATGATTATATCACCAAACCTTTCACCGACATAGAATTGCTTAACGCCATAGACAGCCGGATGAAAAAATTAAATCTCCTCCAAAAAAATTACCCACCCGATGCGGATGGCCTGAGGGATATGTTGGAGGAATTTGAAGGCAGTAACGCATTGGAAAAGATCACCAGTGACCGCCCGGAAAATATTTATAAAAAGAAACAGATCATCTATAGCAGGGGTAACCATCCACAGAAATTATTTTTTTTAAAGCAGGGTAAGGTAAAAACTTTTATCAGCAATGAGGACGGGAAAGGCCTGACCATTGGTCTGTATACCGATGGTGATTTTTTAGGGTATACTGCCTTGCTGGAAGGTGGTACTTATAAGGAAACTGCCGAAGCCATCGATGACTGTACCATCTCCGAAATACCTATCGAGGCATTTGATAAAATCCTTTATCATAATAAAGACGCTACAAAAAAGATCATTGGACTAATGGCCAAAAATATTGCTGAAAAAGAGCAGCAGCTTTTGGATATCGCCTACAACTCCCTGCGCAAGCGGGTGGCCAATGCCCTGATCACTTTGTTGAATAAATACCGGAAGGAAGGCGAAGCAGTATTCAGTATACAGCTTTCCCGGGAAGACCTTGCTAATATCGCCGGCACGGCTACGGAATCGCTGATCAGGACCCTTAGCGATTTTAAATCGGAAAAACTAATCGATATCAATGGTAGTAAGATCACTATCCTGAATGAGCGAAAACTTGCCGTGATCCTTAACTAACTTCAAGAATATAGGATAAAAGTTTTTTGTTGAATTCATTTT
The DNA here is from genome assembly GCA_036676685.1 of Chitinophagaceae bacterium. Classification (GTDB taxonomy): domain Bacteria; phylum Bacteroidota; class Bacteroidia; order Chitinophagales; family Chitinophagaceae; genus Ferruginibacter. The sequence continues at coordinate 6,113 of JAKFCK010000548.1, forward strand.
TCAGCAGGAAGAAATCTGCCTCAAATTTTTCCATCTCGATCCTCAACCTGTCCTGCATCCTGGTTATGGCATTGGCATGTAGGGCATTAGACGGAACAGCCTGTTTGATCAGCTCCATCTGCAACCGTATATCCTGGCTTAGCTCTTTAATATACTCATCGTTAAACAGGAAGCGGTTGTGAAAATGCTCCGCCAGGTCCACGAATGCTTTATTGGTGTTATTATCCACCACCTGGGATAAACGTGTTTTTAAGTGTGCATTTTCCTGTTTATAAAAATTCAACGCACGCTCCCACATAAGATTTTCGTGCATGAACTGATCCGGACCTGAAATTTTGATGTTTTCCATATGTTGAAAATCAAAAAATGTATAAGTTTTACCCCTTAGCTTCATTTGCATTCTTTATTTTATTTTATAGCATTCTATTTGTTGGCCCGTAACGGAGCTGCCAGGCTCCATGTGCACGTGCGGGCTTATAAAAGGCAGGTCCACCCCGATACCTCTTACAATGAGTAAACAGGCCATCACGAACATTAGGTAGGGATAGGCTTTCCTTATCGTAACCCGTGTTTTCAGGTTGATGAAACTGCCAAAAAAACTTAGGCTCCACATTAGCGGCAATGTTCCCAATCCAAATGCAGCCATAAATACACTGCTCTCTGCCACTGAACCTGTAGCTACTGCCGCAGCAAGTGCTATGTACACCAGTCCGCAGGGTAGAAGCCCGTTCACAAGGCCAATAAAAAAAACGGACTGGTAGTTATGCCGGTTGAACAAACCGGCAAGTGCTTTCCGCAGCCGGGCGAAGACCTGCTGGGTAAGATGATGGCTTTTTGTGAACCAACCTTGTTTCGGGCAGGCCAAAAACAAGAGGATGGTAATTCCTAAAAATATCGACAGCCCCTGCTGAAAACCTGCCAGCGCAAATGATGCCCCAACCAGCCCGAATAGCGCGCCCAGTGCGGCATAAGTGAACATCCTGCCCATGTTGTACATAAGCGTGGCCTTAAACTTTGAATAATAAGTGTCACCCACAACAGGTAAGGAGAGCGCAAGTGGCCCGCACATACCAACGCAGTGCAGGCTGCCAACGCTTCCCATAATAAATGCTGTTATGACTAATGTAAGCATTACAGGGTTATTTTTTGCTGGTGATAATAATCCTTGCCATCAACCGTCCAGTTGATCTTTATTTCATGCACCCCTTTGTTGGCGGGCAAAAAGGGCATGGCTATTTTTCCACCCGTTATATTAAATTTCTTTTTCAGGTCCTTTGATTTGTCAGCTATACAATAGAGCCATACATCTGCCGTCAAAACACTTGTTTTCATTTCCGACGGGAACTGTATGTTTATTTTGTCCTCGTTAATAACACAGGTTACCGGGGCAGATAAACTGTTACTGCGTTCCACGGCATCAATTGTCTGCTGGTACTTTAGTTCCTCTTCGTAATAGTTGGTGGTTACCAGGTCCATATTATGACTACCCGCCTTAAATACCATATATAAAATGCCCGATACAAACAGGCCGAATACGATGATTATTTTTGTTCCCCAGTTCATTTGTTTTTTATTTACGTTAATTATACTGTTCCGGCCCGATGAACTTTGCCGAAATGGTCTTTATCTTTTTTGTTGAGTCATACAATCCTATCACCAGCGGCGTTTTCCAGCTCTTTACATCCGATCTTTTGAGTTTCACAAAAAACTGGATATGGGTATAGGCTTCTTTTTTTACTAACCTGTTTTCCTGGTTGATCAGGCTAATCTCGCCCGGGATATTTTCAAGCTTTAATGTCACCGGTATATCACTGTGAGTCTTGTTTGCCAGTTTCAAATTGTACAGGTTACTGATGCGGCCATCCGGCATAGCGGTATAGGTCATGCCCGCAGTGCGCATCAATGTGGCATCCAGGTCATTCCTGCTTACCAACAAAAAAACCAACAGGGATATCAGTAAACATAATA
>JAKFCK010000549.1:0-11083 GCA_036676685.1 Chitinophagaceae bacterium
CACTGACGTCCTCCAACACGGGAACCGGGGGCAGCGCATTGATCATTGGTTCCGCAGCCGGTATTGCCGCCATGGGTATGGAAAAAGTAAATTTCTTCTGGTACCTCAAACGGATCAGCTGGCTGGCAGTCATAGGCTATTTTTCAGGTTTAATTATTTATTTGTTGCAGTATAATTTGACACATTGATTTATTGGCGATTGTAGATGGCAGGTCACTGCAGCTTCCCTGGTTCGGTGGCCTGCACTCAGTATACATATTTCAATACCTTTGATCCCATCAGAAAGTTCTACTGCAGGTAGCTCCTTTGACCAGCCGGACCACATCGCTATATTCGTTTTCACGTCACCGTTAGGCAAGACCGGGAATGGAGCCCGGTTGAAATTTAAGCCACTTTTAAATTTATTGTGCTGACACCGCTTTTGTGGATTCCTGTACCACAAGGGTGGCAGGCACTTTAATGGATATGAGTCCTTTAGGATTGGCTATGGTTTCCAGCAGTGTTTTTATAGCCAGCCGGCCAATTTCTTCCAGCGGCTGTTTTACATAGGTTACCGGTGAATAAAAGACGTCCAGCATTTCGGCCTGGTCAAAACTGATCAGCGCGATATCAGACGGAACTTTTACCGGCAGTTTGTTGATGTACCTTAAACCGCAGGTGGCAATAGTATTAGAGCCGAGTATGAGTGCGTCTACCCGGGGCACTGCCGACAAAAGCGTATCAATCGCATTTTCGATTTCTTTTTTATCATCCGCAACATCCACCAGTTGCAGCAGGTTGCCCGGAGCGGTAACCTTATTTTTTTTCAAAGCTTCGATAAATCCCCGGTTCCGCTCCTGTATATGGAAAAGCTCATTACCATAACTCACCATAGCCGGCCTTTTTCTACCGCCGGCAAACAAATGTTGCACAGCTTCAAAAGATGCCGTATAGTTATCCAGGGCAATATAACTTGCGGGGATACCGGGATAATACCGGTCCAGTAACACAAAGGGCACTCCCCGATCCTGCAGTTGCCCGATAATATCTTCGGATCCCGCAGGCGGGGAAAGTATCAGCCCGTCTACCTGGCGGTTCACGAACGTATTAACTAGTTGCTCAAACTTTTTTTTATTCTCATCGGAACTTCCGAATAGTGTTGTGTATTGGTGCCGGGCCGACTCGTTTTCAATAAACCGGGCGAGGGTTGCAGAAAAAGGATTGCCGATATTAGACACAATGAGGCCAAGCGTAAATGTTTTGTTGGTCTTGAGCCCGCGTGCCAGTTGGTTCACATTATAGTTCATTTCCTCCGCGATGGCCCGGATCTTTTTGGCCGTTTCCTTATTCACCCGGTTTACCCGCGTGTTGTTGAGCACATAGGACACCAGTGCAGCAGACACTCCCGCTTTTTGTGCAATATCCTTTAGTGAAACAACTTTGCGCATAATATTTCGTTCGCTAACAGCTTAATGTCAAGCAGTTTACCGGCGAAGTTACCACATTTAACTAAACATGGTTAATCGATTAAACCTAAACCCCTATCTTTGCGTATAATTTACACACTAAACACACCGATTATGCGTACAGTTAAAAATGTGGGATTGATTCAATATTCGGATTTGGCTACACCCTATACGTTAGACAGCAACAACGAATCCAATCACTTCCATATAAAAAAAGTATTGATCAAAGGCCATGCGGCTGACGCAGGCCATTACCCACAGGCGGAACTTGTGCAGGATGCACAATCCATTATACAGGACGGGTCTATTGACCTGGTTATCCTGCTCTCGCCGGATGAAGAAGGAATGAATACGGTTACCGAAGCGTTGAGTGCCGGTAAAAATGTAAGGATCCTCTGATCTGAAGATTGCCCCATATTTATTTGGTTAGGTTCAGGAACAGGATGAGGCTGTAGGGATAACCTACTGCAGCTCTTATTGTTCGAACTACCCTGCCTGGCAGCAGGACGGTTATGCCCATATGTGAAACGATAAAAATTAATTGATTCACAGACAAAAATTAAACAATGAAAACACTAAGTATTACTTCCTTGCACTGGATAAAAGCTTTTTTTACAGCTTCAGGCCCGGTCACTAAATCCCAGCCTGCCCTTTACAAAAGGAGTGCTGCTGCACACAATAACAAGTTCTTAGATGAACAGGAACATCAACCGGCCGATAAAACAAACCAACCTGTCGTAGGGGATCTTATGCGCACCGCTCACCGGGGAAATTTTTCTTCGGGACCTACCTTTTTGTTTCACCCGGGCTGGTTCAAATAGCAACGATGTGCCGTCATTCTCCGGCATATACCGGTCAATCATTTAAATAATTACGTGATGAAAAAAATTGCAGTGGACATGGATGGCGTTTTAGCCAATGTTTTTGACCAGTTTTTACAATACCATTTCCAGGAAACCGGTGAATCAAAAACCATTGAACACGCCCTGGGAAAAAAAGAACTTGAGCCCTTTCCTCACGGGCTACAGCATTTGCATACAGCCGGTTTTTTCCGCAGTTTGCCGGTGATACCGGGAAGCCCGGAAGTGCTGGAAAAGCTGAATAAAAATTATGAAGTTTTTATTGTGTCGGCAGCAACGGAATTTCCGCAGTGCCTGCCGGAAAAACAAGCATGGTTGAATGAGCATTTCCCTTTTATCCGCTGGGAGCAAATGGTTTTCTGTGGGCTGAAAACGATCGTCAAGGCTGATATCATGATAGATGATCACTTCAAAAACCTTGATCCTTTCCCCGGCAAGACGATTCTGTTCAACCAGCCGCACAACCAGATGGCTGATACCGGCAGGCATACCCGGGTGTTTTCCTGGTTTGAGATTGAAGCGCTATTGCTAAATGAAGTTCGGTTTGATAACCGGTGGTTGTTGAGTAAAACGGGTTGATAGGCCCTGCAGAGGTTTGTTTAGAGTTGATAAGTTGATAGAGTTGATAAGTTGGTAATGTTGATAAGTTGGTAATGTTGATAAGTTGATAATGTTGATAGTGCTGATAGATTAGATAAGTATATAGAGTATTTCCGGTTAGTGGATACTTAATACTTTATAAACTTTATATACTTTTTCACGGGCGACTAATCAAACTTCACCGTTTCTTCCGGGTACAACACGATACTAAGCACGAAAAGAATTCTTCCATCATCCATTGCCCTGTCGGAATTTAATTTTTGAGCAGCAAGGAATTTATCATCGTTACAATTAACGCAACCCAGCACAACGTCGGCATTCCTGAAATCTATGTTACCGCTGGATTCCGGCAATACCAGGCCGGGATTGGGTGCCTTACCGCCACAAAATGCAATATTATTATCATTAAGTATGCGGAGTTCCATCAGGGGCATCCCTACTTTAAGGCCAGATTTCAATTTCCAGCTGTTTTCCGCAATCACGTTGTCATTCGCTTGCTGGCTTTTTAAATTATGCTGCCCGCCAAACAAAAGATTCGCAATCTTCCTCCGGTTCAGCGGGTCTTTCCACACAAAGATCACCTGGCGGTTGGTATTCATGAACAATACCGAGCAGTTAACAATATCATTGTCGGCAAAATAATAAAGATCTTTTTTTACATTTTTACTGCCGAAAAAATACACGAGGTATTCGTGCGAGCTAAATTCCAGGAGGTCTTCTGCGGTCTCCAGCATATTTTCCGGAGAAATCGTTTTTTTATAAAAGCAGATACTATACGTGGTGCTTGTATCCACTTTTTTGATGGAGGCATCAGCCGTCATATCCTTATATTGGTAAAGATAGGACGCATGTTGCGCGGTACTGTCGGTCTCGTATTCACAATAAAATCCTTCTTTCCTCAGGCCGGTAATTATTTTACGGTATTCGTCCTCCGAGCTGGTATGAAACGTAAGTGCAGAGGAGCCCTTGAGGGTACTGACCACACATTTTCTTTCCACCTCATTCTCATTTCCTTTTTTCTTTTTACTGCCGGTATATTCGTAGGTTTTAAACAAAGTATCTCCCGATGAATAACTTTGCCGGTATATAAACTTTTTACTGCGTAAATGATCTTCGGCTTTTGTGGTGGTCATGGAAACCATGTTGATCCACTTGCCCGCAGAAATTTCCTGCGCCCTGACTGATGTAGAAAGAATTGCCCAAATAGTTATGAGTAAAAAATTTTTCATCATTATAATTGGATGCTTTCAACACCGGGCAAAAGTCATCAGTCAGTATTTTAGAGGTTAGCGATGCACTTATGACAGTTGCAGGCCGGTATTATAAGGTAGAATGCAAATATAGGACCGGAGAGGGAGTTAAGAGTTGAGAATTAAGCGTTAAGCGTTATGAATTAAGAGTTAAGAGTTATAAATCAAATTCAACGTTGGTATCCAGGGTAAGGACTTAGCACCAGGAATTCAGCTTAGAAAATCAGGGTTAAGATAGTTTTAGCATATAGAAGTCGGAAGTAGCCTGAACCAGGAGACGGCTACTATAGGCGTGAATACAAGCTATAGAACGGACTTTCCGCGGTAAGAGCGGTTAATGACCAGGGCAATAAACCGGGAGCAATCAAATACTATTTGATTGTTTTTTAGTAGTATTTTTTGGCGCCCCTGCAGACTCGTCCTTGAGGTGGCGGGGCCGGTCTTTTTTACTCACGTCAATTGCACCTTTTTGGGTGGTTGGCTTTTGCTCCCCTTTGTGCGTGGCAGAAAGAGACCTGTCTTTCTTACCCCTCAGTGTTTCCTGTCTCATGCTACATAAATTTAGTAGTCCTGATATAAACAGTTGGTTAAACTAACGGCCATTTGGTTTAAATGTCATCTTCATCATCGTCCTCGTCTTCTTCGTCGTCTACATCTTCTTCGTCACCTTCACGGGATTCAAACTGGTAATCCAGGGTATCTTCCAGGATCTCATAGTCAAACTTGTCAGGCTGCAGGCCGGCAACAAATACAAACGCAAAATTCAGGTCGTACAGCGCATCTTCGGTAAGCCATTCCTCGTCCGTGGCCTGTACCAGCCATGAATACATTTTTGTATTGTCCTGTCCCATCTCTGTCTCCAGCAGCGTGGATTTGTTTATTACAAAACTATTGCCGTCTGTTCCGGCCCATGCAATATCATTGTCCGTAATGTTCCAGTTACCAAATTTCATAATTCGTGTTTGTGTTTATACTTCAAGATGTGTGCCATGAGGACGGAAGACGATGGAAGGTTGAGGGTGGAAGGCTGAAGGCTAATGGCTGATGGCTCACGGTGAGTGGTCCAGGAGTAACTTACTTATTGTCTTCTGACCATGGACCATTGACCATGGACCTTTGACCTTTGACCTTTGACCTTTGACCATAGACCATGACCATGACCATGGACCATTGCCCATTGCCCATTGACCATTGACCATTGCCCATTGACCTCTTACACCCGGTTCCTGATTAGCTTCCTGATAAAAAATACAGTGTACACCGCTAAAGCCAGCCAGCTGATCACGCCAAGGCTCCAGTCCAGTTTATCCATTTGTGTAAATGATTGCACAAACGCCATAGGGCTGATGCAAAGGGCGAAAATGGTGATGCCGAGAAACAGGTAATTGAAAACAGTTTTGAGTTTTGGTTGCATGGTTAGAGGGTTTATAAGCAAGACAAACATACATATTTTCAGGAAATACGCCTACCCCTTTTTCGCAGAATGGAAGCCGGTACCTGGAGAGTGCCTGTAAAACCGCAATTTTCCAGCAAAAACGAAGTATAATACTTTCATCTTTTTTGTTTGATTAGTTCATTCCACTTTTTATTTGCAGGACCCTGTCTGCTGGTATAACCAAAGTGAAGACAGTTCCCTCGCCTAACTTCGAGGATACCCGGACCTCAAATTCATGAAAACCGGCAATAGTTTTTACAATCGACAAGCCAAGGCCATACCCTTCTCCCTCCGCCTTAGCGGATTTTTTAAACCGGTCAAAAATATTCGGCAGTTCTTCTTCTTTTATACCGATACCCGTATCAGTCACCCGCAACCGGTAAGAGCCACCTGCAATTTTTTCACCAGTCAGCTGTATAGTGCCATTCTCCTTATTATACCGGATGGCATTATTGATCAGGTTGTACAACAGTTGGAAAAACAAGTCGTGGTTTACATTTTTTATTGCCGTCGTGGAGGAAATACCATTGGTGAATTGGATGGACCGCATCGCCAACCTTGGCGATAGTTCTTCCATAACTTCTCCTACAATTGCCTGGAGCATCACCGTGTCATTTTTAGCATACTGTTCATTTTCTATCCGGGAAATGTAAAGCAGGGCCTGTACGATCTTCTTTAACCTGTTCACCGTTTTCATCATGCCCGAAAGCCTGTCCAGCATCGCCTCCGGCAAATCCTCCTCCAGCATCAGGTTCTCAAGATTGGTCTGCAGGATGCTGATAGGTGTCATCAGTTCGTGCGAAGCATTAGAGGTAAACTCCCTTTCCTTGGAAAAAGCTTCATGAATCTTTTCCATCAGGCTCATCAGGGAATTATCCAGGTATTTAAAATCAGTAGTAGTTGTTTTTACCGGTGTAAGTGGTTCGGTAAAAGGAAATTTGCGGTCGATTAATTTACTCCGGACGATATTGGCCAGGGGTCGTAGCAAAACGTTGGTATAGACCAGGTCTACAATAATGCTTAGCACGATGAGGCCGATGAGGACTATTAAAGTGAACCTTTGGAGAAGCAGGTTGTATTCCCCGATCGTGGCAGTGGTTTTGCCAATCTCCAACTGGTAATTAAGGCCTTCCGTACCGAGGTGATGGATCAACACGCGGTATTCCAGTGTATCCCCTTCAATAATCCGCTGCGAGGTTTCAATGGTATCTGTCACCCTCACACGGTCGCCGGGCACCAGGGATATATATTCTTCCCGTAGCATCGTGTAACTGCCATACGCACTATCACCCTGCAGGTAATAATCAATGCTGTTTTTTTTAATCACGTCCAGCACTTTTTTCTTTTGCTGAAAGAGATAATAGTTACTATACCTAAGACTCACATATTGCACAAGGGATGGCAGGAGCAATACAAAAAGCACCACAATAAGCAGCTTGGATAAGGTAATAAATAAAGTAAGTTTGGTCAGTAGTTTCAACGGCTGCTATATTTTTATCTTATACCCGATTCCCCGCATCGTTTGCAGCCAGGGCAATGGCGCATAGGGTATCAACTTTTTCCTGATATTTTTGATATGTACATCAATAAAATTTGAATCATAATCGTCATCTGAAAAACTTCCCCAGATATGTTCACTCAGCTGCATCCGTGTAAGCGGGCGGTTTTTGTGCAACAACATATAACTCAACAGGTCAAATTCTTTTTTTGAAAGATCTATCTCGGTGCTTTCAAAATGAACGGTCCTTTTATTCAGATCGACCCGGAACTCTCCCAATTCTACCACTGGATCCGTGTTACCCGATTTGCGCCTGGAGATAGCCTGCATACGGGATTGCAGCTCAAGTAGTGAAAAAGGCTTCGCAAGATAATCGTCCGCGCCAAGGTCAAGACCTTTGATCCTGTCTTCCACTTTCCCTCTTGCAGTAATGATGATACATGAAACACCCGGACAAAGTTTTTTGCTCCCGTCAAGCAATACCAGGCCGTCGCCATCCGGCAAACCTAGGTCCAGCAATAGAAAGTCATATTCATTTTCCTCCATGTATTTTTGTGCAGTTGCTGCCCCATGTGCAAGGTCACAGGTATAGGCCGATTTTTCCAGGAAACTTTTCATTTCCTTAGCCAGCGTCCGCTCATCTTCAACGATTAATACCCGCATATCCTGGTTTAAAACTGGTAATAAAAACTAAGCGTAAAAAATGAATTCACCTTACCCGGGCGCGATTGGGATTTGTTGCTCAACAAGGATAACTGGTAAGCCGCTTCCACCATGTAATTTGCCCTGCTGTAAGATAGGGGAAATTCAAAATTATACGATATCAGGTCAAAGCTACTACCTGCAACAGTTGTTGTATCGCTCCCGGTGGAAGGCGTGCCTAATATCGGGCCGGTGATGCTGCCAAGCAGGCTGTCCCGGAATTTCTGCTGGGTAAGATAGGTATCATAAAAACGTTGTGTTCCGCCGACCACATTAATAAACGGTTTAATGGAAACAACATCTTTTTTGCTGATGCTGAATAAGCTGATATCTTTTGCAATACCCGCTGTAGTAAAAACGTCATTGGTTCGGCCAAAAGCATAATCACCGGAGAGCGTGGACTCGAGCCAGCCGGAATGTTTTAGGCCTAAGTTAATATTTTCGGTATTGACCGCCTGGATAAGCGGAGAAAGTTCCGGATAAAAACTATGCGTATAACGGAGGTCACCGGATAGTTTTTTATTAAACTGCCAGTTGATACCCACGCCCAAATTAGCAGCAGAAATATCGGCCGTAGGATCATTTAAGAGTTTGTAAGCAAGGCCGGTGACGTAAAACCCTGATTTAAACTGGTACGTGGCCGCAAGGGCAGCATATGGAGTGGTCTCTTCCGGGCGCTGGCCAAAATAATTCGCATTGTTGGCATATACTGCGGCCAACGTCAGGGTGTTTTTTTTCTTTGGTATACTATCCGCAGGAATGGTTGCGGTGCTGTCTGCCTGGGCAAATCCAGCGGTACTACCCACCAATAAGGTGGAGATGATCAGGAGGTGTTTCATGAGTTTTTCTTGTGGTTTGTTACAATACTTTGAGAACAGGCTTAATGATCTTTGGTTTAACGACTTTCACTGGTTTCACTTTCACGGCTACCTGCCTGGGCACCGCTACTTTGCGGGCTTTCGGCACGGCTTTGATCACTGTGGCTACCGGCTTTTCCGTGACGGGCTTAGCCGCCGTGACGGGGCTACCTGCCGGGGTTTCTACCGGTTTGGCCACAGGTATAGTATCCATTGGCAAGCTCATCAATGGTCTGCCGGTGGAGAGGCCTTGTTTATCGCGGGAAGTACTACTGCATTTTCCGTATCCTGCTTTTGCAGAAAGAGGCAGGCCACAGTACAACCCGATAACCGTAATGAAGTTTAGGATAAATATTTTTTTCATTTACTTTTTGTTTTAAGAACAGGTTTTACATCAGCTATGTAAAACCTGTTCCTGCTAACCTTACCTGAGTTTGATCCCGGCAGTGGTTGCTGTCCTTGTTTTTACACCTACCCGTGTTGGTTTGGCTTTCACTGCACCAGCAACTTTAGTGCCCGAACCTGCGGCAACCGCTGTTGTTGTTTTAGCCGCACCGCTCACTGCTGTTCCGGCTGCCGTCGTGATCGTAGTCGTTTTTTGCAAAGCAACATTTGTGTTTTTTTCGATACTTGCGGCCGTTTCTTTCTTTACAGCCACAGTATTCTCTTTTACTTTATTCAAAGATACAGTAGTACCGGAATTAACATCCCCTCCGGCATTCACCTTCACCTGTGAGGGGCCGGCGTTTACATCAGCACCTGCTGCTGCCGACGCCTTTACCTGTACTTCTTTGTCCGCAATTTTTTTGGCTTTAGCAATACCTGCTTCACCGGCGGAACCGGCCTCCTCTTTTTTTGTTACAATGATGTCTTTGCTGTTTTCCAGGGCAGCTTTGGATTTTGTTTTTGCCTTAAGTGCAGTTTCGGTGGGAACTGTAGCGGAAGCGGAAGTACTGCCGGATGTTTGGGTCCTGATAACCGTTGCCTGGTTTTCCACTTTAGCAGCAGCTGCAGCAGCCTGCTGTGATTGAACGGTCGTTTGTGCCGACGCGATAAATGAGCAGAATACAGCGGAATAAAATAAGCATGTCTTTTTCATAAAATTAGCTTTTTGAGTTATGATGATTTAATAACAATACAAACCTAAAAGCCGAACATGAAGGGAAAATGAAAAAAGGAAAAAAGATTGAAGGCAGAAGGATGAGGGTATAAGGTTTAATTTATTCAGGCGGCAGTCGGGAGCCCGGGAGCAGATATATTTGAAATTCAATTGAGTATGTTTTTCATTGTTTAAACTTCTACCCTAAAATCAATTAAACCCTTTAGGATAAAGGGTTTGCTACTTTCCATCCATCACAAAAAAAACTCATTTATGCAGCGTCAACACATGTACGAATGTCTTCTGAAAAATGAGCTTTATTGTTAATCCTAAATACATTCCGTATGAGAAAAATTGCATTGTTGTTTGCAGTATTCATCTTAGGTGCTGCAAATATTTTTGCCCAGTCTATAATAAAGGGCAAAATTACTGACCCTGATGGCGCACCCGTGGTGGGGGCTACCATCACGATAAAAAAAGACCAGGTTTCCACGGTTTCCGGAACCGATGGAAGTTTTGAAATCCAATCCAAATCAACGAACGGACAAATAGATATCTCAGCAATTGGCTATGCCCCGCAAACGGTAAATTTCCGCGGATCGGATGATATGGGAAATATTTCCCTCACAAGAAGAGCAGAGGAACTATCTGAAGTTATCGTAACAGCTTTGGGTGTGAGAAAAGAGAAGCGGGCATTGGGTTATGCGGTGAGCGAAGTAAAAGGCGACCGGCTGAACAATGCCAATAACCAGAACCTTGTCAACTCCCTGAATGGTAAAGTTGCAGGTGTGCAGGTGACCGCTGGCGGAGGCGCACCGGGCCAGGCATCGAGGGTGATCATACGCGGTGGCGCCAAATCTATCACCGGCGATAACCAGCCCTTGTTTGTCGTGGACGGTATCGCCGTGAGCAATGAAGATGATGGCAGTGGATCTTATACCGAAGTGGAAGGTGTGGCCTCGCCCAACAGGGTGGCAGACATTAACCCGGATGATATAGAATCCATGTCAATATTAAAAGGAAGTGCGGCCTCTGTATTGTACGGCAACCGGGGAGCAAATGGCGTGGTGATTATCACCACCAAGTCCGGAAGGGGCCGCGGTGGATTGCCTGTGATAAGCCTGAGCAGTACTGTCGGTTTTGACAATCCTTTAAAATTACCGGATTTTCAAACGTTGTATGCCCAGGGGCCAAATATTAACACGTACGCCGAAGGAGGATCAAGATCATTTGGCCCGAGGATAAACGGCCAAAAGGTTTTCAGTAACCGGGCTAAACTGGATAGCGTGGTGCTGCGCGCTTATAATCCCCGGGAAGATTTTTTAAGGACAGGCATT
>JAKFCK010000550.1:0-13655 GCA_036676685.1 Chitinophagaceae bacterium
GGCTTTAATGTGCTCTTCGAGCATACTGTTATCTTTCGTGCAGGATCCCAGGTTATCCACGGTGGCAAAGCTGAAGGCTTCATCTTCAGCTAATTTGAGAATGGTCTGCCCTTCTTCACCGCTGATAAATTCACCTTTGTTATTCAGCAGCTTTAAGGCATTCCATTCTTTAGGGTTATGACTTGCCGTGAGGATGATGCCGCCGTCCGCTTTTAAAAAACTTACAGCCATTTCTACCGTTGGCGTTGTGCTAAGGTCCAGGTCAACAACATCTATTCCAACCCCATTAAGCGTTGCCACTACAAGATCTTTTACCATAGCGCCGCTGATGCGCCCATCCCGCCCTACTACAATTTTTTTCCGGGATTTACCATTTTTTTTTGCGCCCTGATCAAGGATCCAGGTTCCGTAAGCTGCAGCGAATTTTACGACGTCCAGTGGAGTGAGGTTTTCGCCGGTTTTTCCACCGATCGTACCCCTTATACCGGATATACTTTTTATGAGCGACATGTCAACAGATTTTAAGGACGGCAAAGATAAGGAAGAGTTAGCAGGTTTGGGTAATACAGGTGCTTCACCTGGTAATGAAGATCCACCCCGGGCAATGGTTTAAACAGCCTGGGAGCTGTATTCAATTATCAGCCATTGACTTATTGCGTTTCTACAATTACCTTTGCCCCATGCAGCAACCCTGGTTTAAAGATTGGTTTAATTCTCCCTACTATCACCAGTTATATTTTAATAGGGATAAAACAGAAGCTGCTGCATTTATCAACGAGCTGATTGAATACCTGAAGCCCATTGCCGGTGCCCGAATGCTGGATGTGGCTTGCGGTAAAGGCAGGCATTCCATGCAACTCGCCGGCAAAGGTTTTGATGTGACGGGTATTGATCTCAGTGAAGACAGCATAAAGGAGGCTTTGCTGAACGAATCTGGAAATCTTCATTTTTACCAGCAGGATATGCGCCTGCCTTTCTGGATCAATTATTTTGACTATGCTTTTAATTTTTTTACAAGCTTTGGTTACTTCCGCACCCAGCGGGAACATGACAACGCCGTGCGAACCATATCCCAGTCGCTGAAAAAGGATGGAATATTTGTTATGGATTACCTGAATGTGCACTATGCAGAAGACCATAACGTGCACCAGTCAGAAAAAATGGTAGAGGATGTGAATTTTCTAATCACCAAATGGTATGATGAAACCCACTTTTATAAGAAGATAGTAATTGAGGATGAACAATTGGAGGAGCCATTTATTTACACTGAAAAAGTTGCGAAATTTTCCCTGGGCGATTTTACAGAGATGTTTGCTTACCAGGGATTGCAGATACAGGAAGTGTTTGGCGATTATTCTTTTGCCGGCTACGACCTGCGCAAATCCCCCAGACTGATCATGATCGCAAAAAAGATCAAATAAATTTTCTTTACTTATTTCCACTTCCCGCTATACCAACGTTCCGCTTTTTATTGTTGAGTAAAAGGTACCGCGAGGTATGATACCAGGCTTCCGTGAGGGCAGACATGTAATTTCTTATACTATCCGTGCGCGGACTTACCACTACAGGTTCATTATCTGTTACGGACACAAATTCCTTTGTGCCGGTGCTCAAATTTCTTCCATAATAATACTGGTTCCCCACCAGGCTGATCACACGGGTGTCCGGGTCAGCGATAAAAGCATACCGTTCTTTTTTATCAGCCGTGTCAAATAAGTTTCTTCCGAGGGTAGTATTGGAATGCGATTGTTTTGCCAGGAAAGCTGCCGACGGCAGGATATCCAGCTGGGAACAAACTTTATTGATCCGCTGGGCAGGCAACCTGCCAGGTGCGTAAAACAACAATGGTACATGTTCCGCTGCAATTCCCTGCCGGGTGAAACTCCGGGGGAACAATGGCCCCGCATCACCCCTTAAACCATGATCACCTACAAATATGAAAATAGTGTTTTGAAAGTATTTTTCCTTTGCGGCGGCATCGATAAATTTCCTGAAGCAATAATCTGAATAACGAAACGCGTTTAATTCATCATTTCCCGAGAACCCATATTTTTTCAGGCTGTCTGCGGGATATTTCGCCAGCTTGAATTCATGCAGATCCTCAGAGGGGATAGTATAAGGACGATGGTTTCCGGCCGTTTGAATAATTGTAACAAATGGTTTGTCCTGGCTGGCCATTTCTTTATTGGCGGCAAGAAACAATTGTTTATCACTAATGCCCCATACATCCACCCGCCCGGCATCAAAATTATCTTCTTCCACAATTTTTAATCCTGAAATGTTATTGGTGAGTACCCCCCGGATATTAGCCCAGGTAGTGCTTCCCCCTAAAAAATAAAATTTATTATGCCCTGTAAAGTCATTGATAATACTATGCTGATCAACGGCTGCAGGATTTCTGCTGGCGGTTTTTGGGTCTTCCACGTCGGGCGTGCCTGTGATAGTTGCCCACACGCCACGGGCAGTGCCAAAAGCAGGTGTAAAACAGCGGTCAAAAAAAACACCATCCTTACAAAGGCTGTCAAAAAAAGGCGTAGTATTCATCGGGTTGCCATACATTGAGCTTTTGTGGGCACTGAAACTTTCACAGATCACTACGATGATATTTGTGGTGGCTGCCGCTCCTTCGGCAAACTGGTAGGTCCTTGTAAAGTTGAAAGGATCCGTGGAAGGATTTGGCACGCCGAGATAGTCGGCCATCAGCGGGTAGCCGGCGGCAACCTCTTTGAGATCATAAGATGAATTTTTAAATTTCAGTGAACTGAAAAAACTCTGGAAGGGATTTAGTGCAGCGTTACTTTTAAAATCATCGTTCAATGAAAAGGCATCACTCCACCGGAGCGGGTATTGGCCCAGCCGCCCAAAAACCAGGGCAGCCATCAACAAACCAGCGGTAATGAAATACCACTTTTTTTGTTTTTTCGGTACGCCGGGTTCCGAGGCGAAGATTTCTTTAAGCAGGAATCTATTTAACAAGGTATATAAAACTAACACAACGATAATGGCAACAGATATTGACACCAGGGGATAGGTTTGCGCCATCATGGTAAACGATATTTTTGCATCCGGGAGGAAATTAAATACCGAAGCACTTAAGCGCTGTTGCAGGTAATCGTAGTGGTAAAAATCCGCAGCATAAAAAATGAGAAAAATAAAAAATACCAAAGTAAGCACGACAGCCCAAACTCTTTTTGCCAGTTGGTTCCTGAATGGATCAAAGTTGGGGACCAGGCAAATCAGCATCATCCCTAACCCGGTAGCAGACACGACCCTTGCATCATATCTCAAACCCAGTAAAAATGCAGAACCCGTGATCGGCCTTCCCTCCTGGCCGTAGTGGTAGAAAAAAAACAGGCGATACAAAAACATCAGTATAAGCCAAATAATCATCGTTATACCAATCCACCGGAGCAACTTTGGCATCCTGCTGAATAAAGCCATCGGGAATAATTTAAAACAGCGGCAAAGTTAGTTTAATTATTTTTGACTATATTTTAAGTATGGAACAACTCCTGGAGCTGGATAAACAGCTTTTTATTTTACTCAACTCAAAATGGACCAGCCCGGTGCTGGATAGCAGCCTGCCCTTGCTGAGGCACCAGAACATCTGGGCGCCCTTTTACCTGTTTATGTTTATGCTCGTACTTTTCAACTTCGGGCAGAAAGGTATCTGGTGGATCGTGTTTGCCGCGGCCACTGCAGGACTTACCAATATCGTCAGCAGCGATTTTATAAAAGAAAATATTATACGGGTAAGGCCATGCAATGATCCTGAACTGGCCACTCATTTAAGATTCCTGCTGAACTACCGGCCGCAGAGTTCCAGCTTCACTTCCTCTCATGCTGCCAATCATTTTGGCTTAGCGGCATTTTTCTTTTTTACCTTAAAGAATCATATCGGTAAATGGGGGTGGGCTTTTTTTGCCTGGGCACTACTCGTGGTATACGCACAGGTCTATGTGGGCGTACATTTTCCCCTGGATGTTGTGGCCGGGGGACTGGTTGGCCATCTTTTCGGATATTTGTGCGCAAAATCATTTAACAAGCAATTCCCTTTTATAAAGAATAACCTATGATGGAAGTTTTAATATTATTATTTCTTATTTTTTTAAACGCACTTTTTGTGATGACCGAGATGGCCCTGGTGAGTGTACGTAAAGGGAGACTGGAAGCGATGAAGAATAAGGGTAGCATAAAGGCGGCCACAGCACTTAAATTAGCAGAAAATCCTGACAAGTTCTTATCTACCGTACAGGTCGGCATCACGCTTATCAGCATTCTTACGGGTCTTTACTCCGGGGAAAAATTCAGCAGGAACCTTCAGCCGGCTATAGAGAAGATCTCTTTTTTGCAGCCCTACGCACAAACTGTTTCTACTTCCATCGTAGTCATCATTGTTACCTTTTTATCCATCATTTTCGGGGAATTGATCCCCAAACGGATAGCGCTGCTCAGGTCACAACAAATTGCCTTGTTCGTGGCTGTGCCTACTAATTTCCTCTCAAAAATTGCCTACCCCGTAGTGGGTTTACTCGCGTTCATATCCAACCTAATTTTCAGGATACTGAAAATTAAGACCCATAGTGATAGTGCAGTTACCGAAGAAGAAATAAAAGCGATGATATCGGAAGGTAGTGAGCACGGATCAATCGAGGAGGGGGAGAAAGTGATCATCGAACGGGTTTTTCACCTTGGCGACCGAAGCATTACCTCGCTGATGACTCACCGTACAGATATCGTTTGGTTTGATATCAAAGAAACCGTGGAAGAAATCAGGAATAAGCAGGAAGAACTCAACTTCAGTACCTACCCGGTGTGCGATGGTACTGTGGACGACATCAAAGGATTGATCAGTATCAAAGACCTCTTTAAGGCCGACCCGAAAACCTCTCTACAGTCCCTGGCAAAACCAGCCTTGTTTGTACCGGAAAATAATAAAGCCTACCAGTTGCTGGAGAAATTTAAATCCACGAAAATACATACCTGCTTTATCGTGAATGAATATGGCACCATGGAAGGAATGATCACTTTAAATGATATATTGGAAGCGATCGTTGGGGATGTTCCCCAGAGCGGCCAGGAAGAATACGAGATCGTAAAAAGGGATGACGGGAGTTTCCTGGTAGATGCACAGATCCATTTTTATAACTTCCTTAGTTATTTTGAACGGGCTGACTGGATGAACCAGGATGACCAGGATTTTGATACCGTCGCGGGTTTTGTTCTTCATGAACTGGAACATATCCCTAACACCGGGGAAACATTTGAATGGAGAGATTTTAAATTTGAAATTATAGATATGGACGGCCAGCGGATCGACAAGATCATGGTCACTATTTCTGAAGAATTGAAAGAAGAAATGGAAGAAGTTTAAAACTGAAGTTCTGCCTGGTCAGCCGGATTAACCATCTTAGTACTTTTTCGTGTACCGTTCACCGTGACATGCACCAGGCCCATTTGTTCCGGCTTATATTCATACAACAAGTTATTGAAAATCCTGATGGTTTTTAGTTGCGGTAAATTCTCAGCTTCGTAATAACTAAGTATCCCTTCCTCATCCTGTTCATACCCGATATATTTTAAATTGAGCGCCCGGTTATCTGCGGTGATCTTAAAATGTTTCTGCACATAATCATTCACCAGTTTATCCATAGCGGACCGGTCTTTTGGGTTGATTAGATCTACGGGCACTTTATACGTACTGCGTAACACTTTTTCCAGGTCATCTGTGAAAAGTTTGCAACTCACTTCCAGCGTTTTACCGGTGGCGTTATGCTCGATCTCAACTACGCTTACATATATCGGGTGGGACACATTAGAAAAAATTAAAAATAGTCCGGTGGTAAAAAACCATTTATATAAAATACTTGCCATTAAGCACTGAGATGGGGGTTTACAACTATATTTAAAGATATTTGTTTACAAACATAGCATAAACAGGTTAGCGAACAGGGCAGTATGAATGATTTTGCATTTTATTTTGATTTGGGCTGGAAACACATAATTAGTAAGCATGCCCTGGACCACCAGCTCTTTATAGTAGCCCTTGCTGCAATATATCTTGCGGACAACTGGAAAGAACTGCTGATCCTGGTAACAGCTTTTACGGTAGGCCATTCCCTTACACTAGCCCTGAGTACCTACGATCTCATCCAGGTTAATAGTATGTGGGTGGAATTCTTAATTCCCGTTACCATCCTGGTGACAGCCATAATCAATTTTTTTCGCAGGAATTTTCACCCCGAATCTTACAGGCTCCAATATTTTCTGGCTATGTTTTTTGGCCTTATACATGGCCTGGGATTTGCCAATACCATCCGGTTCATGCTTGCCTCAAAACAGGCTGTTACGGTCCCGTTGCTCGGCTTTAACCTTGGACTGGAGGTCGGCCAACTGGTGGTGGTAGCGATAGTACTGATGCTCAGTTACCTGCTCGTGAATAAACTTGGCTTCCCCAGGAAATGGTGGGTCTGGTCTTTGTCAGCCATTGCGCTCCTGTGGTCAGTGGTCTTGACGATAACAAACCTGCCACATTAGGCAAACATTAATATTCGGAACAATCATAAGCACACTCATTTCAAATTAAACCAATGAAACAAACATTTTCCATTCTTTTTTTCTTTTTGTTTACCATCTGCTGTTACGCCCAGGATATCAAAAACAACCCGGGAAGCAATCATGGAAACAGGTTCGAACAACTGGGAACGATTTTACCTACGCCAAACGAGTACCGCACGGCAAGCGGTGCGCCGGGCCCCAAATACTGGCAACAACGCTGTGACTATGATATCGTTTGTGAACTGGATGAAACCAACAGGAAACTCATTGGAAAAGAAACCCTGAGCTTCTTTAATAATTCCCCCGATATCCTTACCTATTTATGGTTACAGCTGGATGAAAACCAACATAGTTCCGTAAATAATTCCGGGTTCCAAACCAGTAATTTTATGCAGACACGCCTGTCTGAAACAGATATTGAGCGTTTAAGTGGCAAAAAGGACAAGGAATATGGCCACAATGTCACCAAAGTAACGAATGCTCTAGGTGCTGCCTTGAAATATACGATCAACAAAACTATGATGAGGGTAGAATTGCCCCAGGCTT
This sequence comes from Chitinophagaceae bacterium, assembly GCA_036676685.1. Taxonomy (GTDB): domain Bacteria; phylum Bacteroidota; class Bacteroidia; order Chitinophagales; family Chitinophagaceae; genus Ferruginibacter. Next base: position 7,105 of record JAKFCK010000550.1, read on the forward strand.
TAAAACCAGGGCAGCAATTTGTCTTCAAAATTGAATGGAATTACAATATCTCAGACCGTTCGAAGTATGGGGGCCGTGGTGGTTTTGAATATTTTCCTGAGGATGGCAATGATGTTTATACCATGACGCAGTGGTTCCCACGGCTTTGTGTGTATAGCGACTTCCAGGGCTGGCAGAATCACCAGTTTGTGGGGTCCGGGGAGTTTGCTCTCGTTTTCGGGAATTACAAAGTGGCGATGACAGTTCCGGCAGACCATGTGGTAATGGCAACCGGGCAGGGCCAGAATTATGCGCAGGTACTTTCCGCCACTGAAATGGCGCGCTGGCAAAAGGCCCAGACTGCAAAGGAGGTAATAGAAATTGTGACCCTGAATGAAGCGGTAGCTAAAGAAAAACAAAAGTCTAAACAGAAAAAAACCTGGATATTCAAAGCGGATATGGTGCGTGATTTTGCCTGGGGCAGCAGCCGCAAGTTTGTGTGGGATGCCATGCCGGTAACTGTAGAAGGCAAAAAGGTGATGTGCATGAGCGGGTATGGCAGGGAAGCCTATAATCTTTACCGTAAGTACAGCACAAAAGCAGTTGCGCACACGATAAAAACCTATTCCAAATTTACCATTCCCTACCCTTACCCGGTTGCACAAAGCCTGGAGGCTTCTAATGGAATGGAATACCCGATGATCTGTTTCAACTTCGGACGTACAGAAAAAGATGGTACGTACAGTGAAGGCACAAAAAACGGCATGTTGGGCGTAGTGATCCATGAAGTGGGCCATAATTTTTTTCCCATGATCATTAACAGCGACGAAAGGCAATGGACCTGGATGGATGAGGGCTTGAATTCCTTTGTGGAATACCTGACAGAAGAATTATGGGATAATAAATTCCCTGTAAGCAAGGGCCCGGCATATAAAATTGTAGACTACATGAAGATGCCAAAAGACCAGCTGGAGCCAATTATGACCAACAGTGAAAACATCATTATGTTTGGACCCAACGCTTATAGTAAACCCGCGACAGGTTTAAATATATTAAGAGAAACCATCATGGGCAGGGAGCTATTTGATTATGCTTTTAAAGAGTATGCGAGGAGATGGGCTTTTAAACATCCCACTCCAGCTGACCTGTTCCGTACGATGGAAGATGCCAGTGCCGAAGACCTGGACTGGTTCTGGAGAGGATGGTTCTATGGTACCGAACCTTGCGACATTTCCTTAGACACAGTTAAATGGGCGAACCTGAGCAATGAGCCGGTTTCGCGCAGTACGAATGGCTCTACGGTAACCCAGAATGTAGCAAAACCAATATTAAACCCATTTGAAGACGTTTCGAAAATAAGGAACAGGCAGGATGGCAAAATCACTTTTGCAACAGACGCGGATACCAGCCTCAGGGATTTTTACTGGAGATACGCCCGTGGCCTGGCCAAAGTTGACGCCACACCAACTACTGTAACGATTCCAGCCAACACCGATTCCTTCAGCAACGCGGAGAAAACCCGGATCGCCGGTACTAAAAATCTTTACGAGCTGACTTTTTCCAACAAGGGTGGCCTGGTGATGCCTATTATAATAGAATGGACCTATAAGGATGGCACTAAAGACACGACCAGGATCGATGCCCAGGTATGGAGGAAAAATGAAAATAAGGTTGTAAAGACATTTATGAAAGATAAGGAAGTGGCCTCCATACGGCTGGACCCAATGCGGGAAACTGCAGATATCAATGAACAGAATAACAAGTGGAATGTGGCGGCCGAACCGTCTAAATTCCAATTATTTAAGTCCAGGAGCGGGTCAGCCAGAGGTGCCAGCGCAGGTGGCAATCCAATGCAGAAAGAGATCAAATAAAAATAACTGGAAATAGTTAGCATAAAGGTCGGGTTAGAAATAATCCGGCCTTTTTTTTGAAAAATATTTGGAAATTAAAAAAATATGTATAGTTTTACATCCTGAACCACAGATATGACTACTACCTCGTAGTTATGATCGCCCTGCGATCCACTATCCCCCCAATATATCTATCTCTTTAAAGTTGCATCGTATTAGTATGTAATTTTCTGGTGTACCATTTCCATAATATCCCACTTATCTCATTTATTGCTTAATCACTCAAACCACGTATTATGAAAAAAATTTTACTTAGCATCGGTACGCTTATTATTACTTCGATTGCAATTTCCCAAACAACTCAGGTGTGTCCTACGTCCTTTAAAAGGAGTAATGGTGCAGGTGGCGGATGTCCCATCGCCAAGTTAACCCTTGTTTATTCCACATGCCCTACTATTGCACTGCCGATAGATTCGGTTTACCAAAGCGGTGTAAAGATTGATGCCACGTTTGAACCTGGCGTTATCAACTGTAGCGGTAATCAATATGAAATCACGTATTGTATTACTTCTTCCAATATTGCACCTACCAGTTTCCTTACTATTTATTTCCAGGCAGCAGGTGCATTTAATGGAAGTACATGCAGTGTGCCCACTACCGGTGGACCGTTACCTGTAAAACTTTCTGATTTTTATGCGAAAAGAAACTCTTCTGCAGTAGCACTTAGCTGGAACACAGAAACGGAGATCAATGCAGAACTGTTCATTTTACAAAGAAAAAGTGGCGCAACTGACTTTATCGACGTAGCCACTATTAAAGCCACAAACAACGTAAACGGCAGCAAATACAGCTATACGGATATGAATTCCAGCAAGACTGTAAGCCAATACCGCCTGAAAGTCGTGGATAAGGATGGCAGTTACAGCCACAGCGAGATCAGGACTGTAAAAGGTACGTTATCTGTAAGTGATTTCACGGTATACCCTAACCCAAGCACAGGAAATGCTAAAGTGACGGTTGCCGACATTTCTGAACCTACCGACATCCAGTTGATTGACAACTCCGGCAGGGTGCTGAAAAATATACCGATGAACAACAGTAACACAGTGGATATTAACAACTTAACGAATGGAATTTATATGGTTCGTATCACGAATAAAAATTCCGGGGAGCAGCTTACGAAAAAGATCACAGTAGTTAACTAGGTAGCTGTAATTCTTTCTGGATCATCGGCCTGGCGGGTTGATGATTCTGAAATAATTCAAAAGTAACAATCGGAAGACAGTTTTAATTCAATGTTTTTAACAAAAAACGTGAGTTTTGAGAAAGAATTACTACTTTCGTCCGCGAAACCCCCAGTCTGGCTTACTTCAGTCATATTGGTCCAATCCAATCCTCACCAATATCTCTATCTCTCTAAAGTTGCATCTATCCGAAAATAGTATGTACATTTTTTAGTGTAACATTTCCATAATATCCAGAAGTACCTCATTATTTGTTTATTTCACAAACCTCATTATTATGAAAAAAATTACACTTTTTTTAGGGTTGCTCATTTGCACAACCCTTGCATTTTCCCAGGAAAATCCTTGCCCGACTATCATCGATCATGGCTTTGCCACCATCGATAACAATGGCGCCAACGGCTGCACCGCCAAAGTATATGTAAATGCTTCCGGTGATATCGCGGCTCAAAAAGGCCTTCGTATCCAGGTTTATATCGGATCAACAGCCGGTACGTTATTAGCTGATGTTTGTTTTGTAGTACCTGCGAACACAACGTCTAACTACTATGAAACAGGAATCTTTGCAGCACCATGCGATGCTACTATCGTATATGTGATCACCCGTTACACTGCCAGCAATGGTACATGTGGTGGTGGTCAGTGTGGCATTGCAGTTACCGTTGATGGCGGCCCGCTGCCTATCCGCATGAGCGCATTTTATGCAAAGCGTAAAAGTGCTTCGGTAGGATTAACATGGATCACTGAGTCTGAGCTGAATGCGAAAGAGTTTGTTGTTCAAAGGAAAACCGCTAACGTATTTACTGACGTAGCTACAATCCCAGCTACAAACAGGGCAACGGGAAGTACATATGCCTACACTGATGTAAACAGCTTTAAGGGTGTATCTCAATATCGCCTGAAACTGATCGACGAAAATGGTTCTACCAAATACAGTGAGATCAGGACCGTAAAAGGAACTTCAGCAGCAAACGACTTTACTATATTCCCTAACCCAAGCACAGGCAATGCGAAAGTAACTATCACTGATATCTCAGAACCAACTGATGTTCAGCTGATTGATAATTCTGGCCGTATATTGAAAGTGGTTTCCATGAATAACAGCAACACTGCTGATTTCAATAATATCCAGAAAGGAATGTACATGATCCGTATCATCAACAAAAATTCAGGAGAAAGTCTGACTAAAAAGTTGAACGTGGTTAACTAATACGTTTTAAAATTATTTGAAAGGCTGCCTACTGGCAGCCTTTTTTTATGCCTGTTTTTACTGATTTAGAGTTTCCCTGTCCACAAAACTTTGATTTTCATAAAATGTTTTCTATTTTGTTTTAAGAAAGAAAAACTGCTTCATTTCGCCACATCCAATCCTCACCAATATCACTATCCCTGCAAATATGCGTCGACCCTGATGCGTAGTTTGTATTGTAACATGTCCACTACATCCTTGCAAACAAAATTATTTCAAGTAAACTACATGTTATGAAAAAAACTACACTTGTACTAAGCCTGCTTACCTGGTCTATCCTGGCATTCGCCCAGCAAAACCCTTGCCCGGTCCTAAACAGCAGCGGATACTCCTTGGTGAGCGATAATGGCAACAATAACTGCACGTTCCGGGCATATGTGAATGCTACGGGAGTTTCTTCAAAAAAAAATATCAGCATCCAGGTATTTGAAGGCTCCCTAACGACCACGGCCATATATAATGAATGTATAGAAATCGCCCGCAATGCAACGGCAACGTATTCAACTTCCACGTTTACGGCAGCCTGTGATGCCGATATTTTCCTTGTGATCACCCGGTATACCGCGAGTAATGGAACCTGTAACGGGGGAATCTGCGGTATTGATACCTTAGATCTAAGCGGAGGTCCTCTGCCCGTAAAAATGAGTGCATTCTACGCGAAAAGAAAAAGCAGTTCGGTCACACTGAGTTGGCAAACAGCTTATGAATTGAATGCAAAAGAATTTATTATACAGAAAAAAGCCGGCAACAACTTCCTGGACATTGCCAGCATTGCTGCGGATAATAAAATTGATGGTAGTTCTTATTCTTTTTACGATATTAACAGCGCTAAAACCGTAACACAATACAGGCTGAAACTTGTTGACCTGAACGGGTCCTTTACCTATTCTGAAATCAGGGCAGTTAAAGGCACATCAGGTGCCACAGACTTTACCATTTTCCCAAATCCAAGCCGGGGAGATGCTAAAGTGACTATCACTGATATTTCTGAACCAACAGATGTACAATTGCTAGACAACGCAGGCCGTATACTAAAAACGGTTTCTATGAATAACAGCAACACTGTGGACTTCACAAACCTTCAGAAAGGATTATACATGATCAGGATCATCAACAAAGTTTCAGGAGAGTACGTGACCAAAAAATTAAGTGTGCTCAATTGATTTTAAGAATCACCTGCTACTACCCGGTTTTAGCCATTTCAGATTGGCTTAGTCATAATAGTGTTCTTATGTCTCTTATAGACTTCATATATGAATAGAGATTCATAGCTATTCCTTTTCCATTCAGGAACAATGGGTTGTGGAAAAATGATGCTTTTGTCGGAATTGTCGGAAACCAGGTGGCAGCTTTTATCAATCAGGCCTGTTACATTTTTTTTCTAAAAAAAAAATTTGTACAGGTACTGTTACATTTTATTTTCTAAAAAAAAAAATGTTCAGTACCTGTTGCTTTTTTCTACGCAGTGCATTAATCGGTTGTCGGCTAATGGATAAGTTCGGAAATCCCACCATATTTATATATAATCTGTCAGCTGCCTACGGGCAGCTTTTTTTATCGGGCACAATAAGTTCCAGGCATTAATTAAGACGTCTCATTTGCTGATTATTTTCTACGAAATACCGGGCTTTTTTACCCAGAATAACGATTGGCCGCTGTATTTCGATACCTGCGGTCGTATGGTATATCCTTTGCCGTTTATATAGGGACCAGTAATATTACCGGTCTGCTAATTCTACTTCTTTCACCTAAAAAAGAAATCATGAAAAAACATCTACTTACTCTCTGCACCATTGCAGTCACCCAATTTTGCTATGCGCAAAATTGCATTGAAGTCACCGATGCCGCTTTTAACCCCGGCACTGACGGCACTACCTGGAAACTTGATTTTTCCTTTATTGCAAATGGCAACAAAGCACTTGAAATTAAAGTGAATTGTGGCGCTACCGTTATTTTGGATACCTGCTTCACGACAAACGGGAGCGGTTCGGCAAGTTTTACAGGACTTATTTGTCCTGGTGGCTCTGCCGCACTCTCCGCTGCTTTTACACCTCATACCGGGAACTGTACCTCTGCAACCTGCGGCCCTGTGGTAACGGAACCACCTTCGGGCGGACCGCTCCCGATCAATATAAGCACGTTTTATGCACAGAGAAAAAATACAACGGTCAGTCTCGGATGGCAAACACTCACGGAGATCAACGCCAAAGAGTTTGTGATTCAACGATT
>JAKFCK010000551.1:0-7198 GCA_036676685.1 Chitinophagaceae bacterium
GCAGTAAAGCCACCCGGGCCTGTCCATGAATAGCTTGCACCACCACTTGCGGTGAAGCTGGTAGAACCGCCTGCACAAATCTCATTATTGCCCGTGATACCACAGACTGGTAATGGATTCACAGTAAGTGTCCTGTTACATGTGCTGGTACAACCCGCTGCGGAAGTAACGATCACTGTATAAGTTCCGGCAGCAGAAATAGTTCCAGTGCTTGCCGTGTTAGCAGTGAAGCCACCCGGGCCTGTCCATGCATAGCTTGTGCCACCAGTTGCTGTGAAGCTGGTAGAACCACCTGCACAGATAACGTTATTTCCCGTGATACCACAGACTGGTAGAGGATTCACAGTAGCTATTACGGACGTACGATTGCTTTCACAATTTATTTGCTCCCGGAAACAACTTGCATAAAATGTAGCTGTCTCCGTCAGGTTGTTAATAGTCAGTGTGTTTCCTGAAACGGTATATGTTGCATTCGTTACAAGAGGTGTACCACCTTCTGCTACAGTATACCAACGAACAACTGACCCGTTACAGGTCGCTGTTAATGTTAAAGAGCCGCTTCCGCAACGGGAAACAGCGGGTACGGTTGGAGGCGCGGGACTTGCGTCAAATGCGCCGCTTATAAAATCATCCAAAGAAGCCGTAATAGACTGGGATGACCTAGTTTCCAAAAGGAAGCTTGAAAAACAAAGACTTGGCAGATTCAAATCACCAAGATCGATAACACCTTCATAAAATTCATTATAATCGTAGATATTATTAATGAATGACCATGTGGAAGGAATGGGGTATTGGGTATCATTATTAATAGCCACGATACCAGATACATTAGTGCTATCCAGTGTTCCACCGGTGTTGGGTACATTACCTCCCGTGCCAACCCAGGTGAGTACCGTCACCGTTGCGTTTCGGCCACCGCCGGTAAAATCAGCTAACACAAGAAGATCACCAACGGTGTGTGGCGGAGCAAAGTCTCTTGTGCCATCCGGGCGGGTATTTGGACCTGTGCCGCCTAAATAAAACCAGAAACCTATCTGGGCGTCGCCATTATTGGATGTCCGGTCTCCTGCAAAATAAAGATTATCACCAATAAGCACAGCTGCGCCATTGGCAATATCATTTTTTGCTTTTGTCTGGCTTACCGACCAACGTAAGTCGGCAGCCAACATAAAATCTTTTGAGCCTTCGGTAAACTGGCTGTCTACCACTCCATTTCCAAATGCGTCCCGCACATAAGCCTGGATGGGTAAACTGCCGATTAGTGACCATTCACATGGATTACCATCCACCGTGATCTGGTTGGCCTGGCATTGTGCCTTCAGGCCTGTGGTGGGAACAAAAAATGAACCCAGGAAAACCAGGAGGAAGAGGATCCTCAAACTGGAGAGGTAAAGCCCCGGTTTTTTGGGTAAGGTCCCGCTGAGTAAACAATTAACTTGCATAAAATTCTGTTTAAGAATGAATAAATGTTCGGATATGTATTTTAAAACAGAATTCCTGTGGTTGGTAAGAGACCATTAGTTATTGCCGCAAACCAGATGATTTTCCGACAGTATTAATAATCCTATTATAGAGGTGGGGTTTAGCAACAGATATTGGTGGCTTTAAAACGGGGGCATCCAGCTATCATGCTGGGCGTGCGCTGGCCTCATTGACGAGATTGGATAATATAAAAATTTTATTCCTGGGAATTACTGTGGTGGAGTGGTAAGTCGCTTTCGGTTTTCAGAGAAATGAGACAGTAGATGTCGTAAACAGGACGCTAAACTATATATAATAATTTCATATACAAAGTTTTTTGTTAAATATTTTTCCCACTACGCTTAAAAGGGTATGTGTCAGCGGGGAGTTAAGAAACTCAGTACTGGATACGTATTATTTGTAGAAATTAAAATGAAAACAGCCGAATATTAGTTCGGCTGTTTTGTATAGTTATAGTACGGGATCGGAAAAGTTTTATAATCCGAAAAGTCCTTTATTAAGTACCTGGAGTGTTTGCTCTTTATAGCTGCGTGGTATTAACAGGGAGATATTGTGACGGCTACCGCCATAACTCACCATACGTACAGGAATTTCCCTGACCGATTCAAAAAGGTGAAACATGACGTCCCTCGTATCGGTGATTTCGTTACCCACAATACTAACGATAGTTTGATTTGTATCTATTTCCACGGTACCGAAAGCCTCCAGTTCCTTCGTGATCTCTTTTAAAAAAATGTCACTGTCAATGGTTACAGATACCGCCACTTCTGAAGTGGTGATCATATCAATAGATGTTTTGTATTTTTCAAAAACCTCAAACACCCTTCTTAAGAAGCCGTATGCCAGCAACATCCTGCTGCTTTTTATCTTTACAGCGGTAATATTATCTTTTGCCGCAACAGCTTTTACCCCCGTACTTCCGGCCTGTTCGGTAATTAAAGTGCCTTTTGCAGCGGGATCCATTGTATTCAACAACCTTACCGGCACATTATAGAACTGGGCGGGCCAGATACTTGCAGGGTGCAGGATCTTGGCACCGAAATAGGCCAGCTCCGCGGCTTCTTCAAAGCTGAGCTGCTCTATCGGCTTTGTTGTTTCTACCACCCTGGGATCATTGTTGTGCATTCCATCAATATCCGTCCATATTTCGCAGACGGTGGCATTAACCGCAGCGGCAATGAGTGAAGCGCTATAATCACTTCCGCCTCTTTTTAAGTTGTCTACTTCACCTTTCGCATTGCGGGTGATATATCCCTGGGTGACAAAAATGTTGGTGTCTTTGTGTTTTTGCAGGAGCTGGGCCAGTTTAACTTTGATGGTGCCCACCTGTGGTTCGTCCTGGTTATCCAGGGTCATAAAATCCAGTGCTGGTAGCAGGAAGTGTTCAATTTTTTGTTCTTCCAGGTAAAGACTGAAAAGTTTTGTACTCAGTAACTCGCCCTGTGCCAGGATGTCTTTATTTAAAGCCTCGCTGAAAGATATCTTTAGTATGATGCTCAGGAACTCGAAATGTTCCCCTACAATCTTTTTAGCTTTTTCAATCATTGCAGCATCCTGCAAAAGGTCTGTGATGAACTGCTGGTAATGTGCATCCAGTGCATTGATCTTCTCCTGGGCAGAATGACGGTCATTGCTCGCCAACAATGAACTGATCTCCACCAGGGCGTTGGTGGTGCCACTGAGGGCAGACAACACAACAATTTTAGGCTCCGCTGTATTGGTTACCAATTTAGCCACTTCTTTCATGCGCTGCGGTTTACCAACACTGGTACCGCCGAATTTCATCACTTTCATAACTCCTATATTAAAAGGCATTTTTTAAATAAATGATTCAGAACCTTCCCTCCACTTCCCCTCCCACTTTCCCATTGCCTATTGTCTATTGGCTATAGTCTATTGTTTATTGTCTATTGCCTTCTACCTTTCCAACCGGGGTTTGCGAAAATAAACTACAAAATGCATATTTCCCTTAATGCATCACAAGGCAACCGAAAATTCTTCCGCAATCGTTTGCAGATCGTCCACGACCGGTTTCAACAGCGGTATACCATTTTGCCTGTAATCCTCTTCCATAGCAGTTTCCGGCTCCCCGGGTATAATCACGGCTTCATAACCCTCTGCCGTCTTCGCCGTTTTAAAACGCCTGATCCACTGATCCATATTGGTTTTAAAATCTTCAGCAGGACGGAACGCATCGATCCGCATGGCACCCAAAAAATGACCGATCCCTTTCCCAGGCAAATTTTCCGGCATCGGTACATAAGCAGGAAAAGGTGGTACCCATGGGCCGTAGTTGGCGCCGCTGAGTACAGCTGAAAAAATATCCACGATACTGCCGAGCATATATCCTTTATGGCTGCCATGTTCGCGGTCGCCGCCAAGTGGTAATAATGCACCTCCTTCTTTCAACTCACTCGCGTTAGTGCTGGGGCTGCCATCCTTTTTCTGTATCCAGCCCAATGGTGCAGGTTTATTTTTTCGCTGCAGCATTTCCAATTTGCCATTAGCAGCCGTCGTTGTAGCAAAATCTGCTACAAAAGGCGGTTCTACTCCCGCCGGTATTGCCACTGAAATAGGGTTGGTACCCAATAATTTTTCTGTAGAAAAAGTAGGTGCCACCAGGGCTGAAGCATTGGTCATTGCTATCCCGATCATATCATGGGGCAGGGCCATCATGGCATGGTAACCCGCAATGCCAAAGTGGTTGCTGTTCTGCACGCTTACCCACCCTGTGCCGGCGACCTTAGCTTTATCGATCGCGATCTGCATGGCAGCGGGCGCCACAACCAGGCCCAGTCCGCTATCACCATCTACGGTTGCCGTGGAAATGGTTTCATGAATTATTTTTACCTGCGGGGTTGCATTGATTCGTTTTGCAGTCCATAACCGCACATAGCCGCTCAGCCTTGCCACCCCGTGACTATCTACGCCACGTAAGTCTGCACTGATCAAAACGGTAGCTGCAGTTGCCGCATCCTTGTCTGAACACCCCATTTTTTTGAAAATAGCTGTCGAGAAATTATATAACTGGTCGTATGAAAATATTTGCTCCATGGCCGCGAAGATACAAAGCCCAGGTGCACGGACCTTTCCCATTCATTTTCAGTCCTGCATCTTTTACCACTAACCATCATGCATCAACCCCATTATTGAACATAAAAAATAACCTGATTTGCGGATATGCGGTTCTCATAGCGATATATTATTAATGCCAGATCCACTGCAGCAATATCAATGCGCCCTTTATGGTCATAAAAAAAACAGAACCCTATGAAGAGCTTCATAAGGTTCTGTTTAAAAAAAATGTTTTGCCACGACTCAATTATGTCGCATTACTTTTTGCAGCAAACTTTTTCCTGCGGGGTGAATGCTATTTTGTATAGAAGAATTTATAAACGAAGCCGGCTGGCGATAACGGCTTGTCCGATTTCGGCACATTTAATTTGAGTAAATAATACCCGGCCGGGATATCCATCACCCGGTATTTTAATGCATTTTCCCCGGCGACCAGGTTCGATGTGCCAAGGTCAAGCATTTTTTCTCCCTTCATTCCATAAACGCTAAATGATCCTGATATTGTTACGGGCGACCAAATTGAAAAATTCATCCTGCGGGTTCTCGTTTCAGAAGACAACACAGCCATTTCATCCTTTGCCCCGCTGGCAGAACGCACCCTTACTGTTTGAGAGTACGCAAACTGGCCATCCACATCTACAGACTTCAAACGATAAAAAACAGATTTAGGGAATAAACGGCCATCATTAAAAGCATAACCTATATTCCTGTTTTGATTATTACCAGTAGCTGCAACAGTTCCGATTTTTTTAAATCCTTCGGCATCCGAAAAACGTTCAACCTCGTATTGTTTCAGGTTTGTTTCTGATGTGCTAATCCAGCTTAATTTTACTTTATCAGTTTCCCTTGTGCCGTTAAATGCAGTCAGCTTTACAGGTAACACCGTTGCTGCAGAAAGCTGGATATCATCTATCGCTACCGAAGGATCTGTCCCGGATCCGTTCCCATTATTTCGCCAATGAAAGGCAACCTTCACGTTTGGATTATTACTAAATGCTGCCGGTAAAACTAATGTGTAAGCTGTCCATTGCCCCTGGCTGTAACCATTACATGCTCCGCAACAAACACTGGTTAAACAATACTGGTACCCGGCAGGCCAGGTCGCCCCATTGTCTGTACTTAGTCTTAATTGTGCCCTGTCGTCAGAACAGGCTGCACTTCCGTATGCAATAAAATCAAATTTTAAAGTGATCACAGACTTTCCGGTGGTGTTAATGGTTGGAGACACCACAAGCCGGTAGGTTGCATTATTGGCACCAGTTTCATTATAATTTGCTCCCATGTCTCCGCCTGCCCCCGGATCAGCCGCAATATGAAGAGATGCATCACCGATGCAGGAACTGCCACACCCGGGAGGCACTACACCTTCTTCTGCGCAGCTTACAAACCAATTGTTGGGCGCGCCGCCTGTTACACCATCAACGTTATCCAATATGGACCAGCTATTCCAGGTACTGGCAACACAGTTAGACGCACAACCATTATTAAAATTATCTGACCAGAACACTGTTTGTGAAAACACCGAACAGGAAAATAACAATGCCACTAACAATGAAACTAACGGCTTGCTGAAATTAAAAGGGTAAAAATTTCTTCTCATAAATGTTGTTTATACGTTTTGGATGTGATCAAAGATATTGGTTTCAGTTTGCTTTATATTGTTAACCAACCATTTATAGGACATTTATTTTATTTTCAAAACTTCATCGCTGCTACCTGCAGTAACAAAATAATAAAAGCAGGCACCAGGCCCAGCATTATGTATTGGGTTTTAGCAGGTTTAAACCATATCAATAAAGCCGGGGGAACGGCGGCAATAAAAAAAAGCCAGTCAGCCTTGCTCCCCTTTATTAAAACCAACCAGGTAAAAATAAAACCAGCCAACAGTAAACCGATGCACAAACTTTTTATCATTTTACCCTTAGCGTCACCGTTAGTATGAAAAAAGGTGAACACATTTGCCTCCCGGTTAGCCAACTCTGTAAAAAGACCTGCAAAAAAAGCAGCGCCAAAAAGTATAGCAATCCATATTGCGGGAAAACCAATCATGGGCGCATCAAAGCTGGTAAAGCCAATAAGCGCAGCTGCGGGAAATACAGCTGTTCCTAATAAGTTTCTAAGTAAAGGAACTTTTATAAGCCGGAGAGGTGGCTCATACAACAGGTATATCAATCCCCAGAGCAGACCAACCGTAAAAAAAGTCCTGGCAGAGATCATACTGCTGATTATTAATAGGATAACCAGCAAACCACTCTTGCTGTTTTCGTAAGACTGCCTGGTATCAGCCTTCATAAGCAATATTCCTAAATACCCTGCAATACACATTACAAGAGCCATCATAAGCGGGAACCAGAATAAAGTGGTAGGCGTTAATTTCCAATTACCAGGATAATTTTTTACTGCCAGGATAGCTCCAATTACTCCGCACAGGATAGCTAGCATTACCATACCCCAGGGCACGGCCTTTAAGATGACACTAATACGTTTGGGCGAATGGCGGTGTAATGCAAAGAGTAATAAAAAAACATCCAGTGTCAGCAACAGCAATACCGTGGATTGGTCATCATGCTGGTATTGCAGATGAAATGTGCTCACAACATAACCGAGAAAAAGCGGCACAGCTCCGGACATAAATAAGACG
>JAKFCK010000552.1:0-12401 GCA_036676685.1 Chitinophagaceae bacterium
GCTTAAGTACGCCTGTGACCGAACAATACCGTTGCAGAAACCTGGTGGACAAAGCCGCGGGTTATGGTATGGATGGCGTGCAGATCAATGGGAATAATATTCTGGAAGTATATGATACCATAAAAGGTGTGCGCGAATACTGCATCAAAAACCAGAAGCCTTATCTCATTGAATGTATGACTTTCCGTATGCGCGGACACGAGGAAGCCAGCGGGATAAAATATGTGCCTAAAGCCTTGTTTGAGGAATGGGAGAAAAAGGATCCTGTAAAAAATTACGAGGACTGGCTGGTTACACAAAAGATCATTGATGAGTCCGGGGTGGAGACTACGCGGACCGAAATAAAAAATTACATCGAATCCGAATTAAAGATCGCCTACGGGGCAGATAAGATCATACCTGATACGGAAGAAGAAGTAGCAGATGTATACGCACCGCATATTACCAATAACCATTGGCTGGTGGATAACAGCAGCCCATCACAAAAGCTGGAGGACGGCGAAGAAAAGAAATTTATACAGGCCATCAGCGAGGGTTTAAAGCAATGTATGCAGCAATATCCCAACCTCATTTTGATGGGGCAGGATATTGCAGAGTACGGGGGTGCATTTAAAGTAACCGAAGGATTCGTAGAAGAATTTGGCAGGGAAAGAGTACGTAATACGCCGCTTTGCGAAAGTGCGATCGTTGGCGCAGCACTTGGCTTAAGTATGGAAGGCTATAAGGTGATGATGGAGATGCAGTTTGCCGATTTTGTTACGGTTGGTTTTAACCAGGTCATTAATAACCTGGCAAAGATCCACTACCGGTGGGGCCAAAATGCAGATGTGGTGATCAGGATGCCGACAGGCGGCGGCGTGGGTGCAGGTCCTTTTCACAGCCAGAGCACTGAGGCATGGTTTGCCCACACGCCCGGATTAAAAGTTGTTTACCCTTCCACACCCCAGGATGCCAAAGGTTTAATGATTGCAGCAATAAATGACCCTAACCCTGTTTTGTTTTTTGAACATAAGGCTTTGTACCGTAGCATCAGTGGCGTAGTGCCTTCGGCATTCTATGAAATAGCGATCGGCAAAGCCAGGCATGTGCGGGCAGGCGAAGATGTCAGTGTGATCACCTATGGAGCGGGGGTGCATTGGGCGTTGGAATACGCGGATAAAAACCAGGACGTTTCTCTTGATATCCTTGACCTCCGGACTTTATTGCCTCTGGATTATGACGCTATAAAACAAGCTGTGGAAAGAACAGGCAAAGTAGTTATTCTTCACGAGGACAACCTTACCGGCGGTATTGGGGGTGAAATAGCAGCCTGGATCGCTGAACATTGTTTTGATAAACTGGATGCCCCCGTTAAGAGATGTGCCAGCCTTGATACACCTATCCCTTTTAATATTGACCTTGAGAAAAATTACATGGCTTACAGCCGGCTGGGGGAAAGTATTGAGGTGTTGATGAAATATTAAGGGTGAATGGTGACTGGTGAATGGTGAATAGGGAATGGTGAATAGTGAATGGTGAAAACGGGAAGTTTATAATTTGGAACTATAGTATCGGTTGGCATTTGGCAGGAGTTCAAGCCCGTAAGGTTTCTGAAACCCTTTTGGCTTAAGTGTAATCATTTTTTTTACCGCATAAATCAATAAGCCCTGGGGTTAAAACATCGGGGCATATTGATTAATTTCGGGCTCATGATACAGGACAATCTCTTCGTTATTTTATCCTTGTTGTTCGTGGTGAGTATGCTCGTGATGCTCAGCGAAAAATTAAAAATATCCTACCCGATTCTTTTGGTACTTGCCGGCCTGGTCATCGGGTTTGTCCCCGGCATGCCGGTCGTAAGTTTGAAGCCGGAAATGGTTTTCCTCATTTTCCTGCCGCCCTTACTTTATTCCGCAGCATGGAATACATCATGGAAAAATTTTTGGGCAGCGAGAAGGGCTATCGGTTTGCTGTCGATCGGCTTAGTCATTTTTACTTCTACTGCTATCGCCTTTTTATCAAATGCTCTTATACCCGGTTTCCCTTTAGCTTATGGCTTTTTATTAGGCGGTATCATATCTCCGCCGGATGCGGTAGCAGCCACCTCGGTTCTGCACGGATTAAAAGTGCCAAAACGAGTGGTCACGATTTTAGAGGGTGAAAGCCTGGTCAATGATGCGTCTTCTCTTATCGTGTTTCGGTTTGCACTAGCCGCCATCCTTACCGGGCAGTTTAGTGTATGGCAGGCATCGGGGCAGTTTTTATTAGTGGCTGTTGTCGGCACGCTTATCGGGGTAGGCATAGCTTATATCATTTTTCTTGTTCACCGGTTTTTCCCCACCGATGCCAGTATTGATACAGCGCTTACATTAATTTCGCCCTACCTGATGTACCTGGCGGCAGAACATTTTCATTTTTCCGGTGTGATGGCCGTTGTGAGCGGCGGGCTTTTCCTGAGTTATCGCTCCGACGAAATTTTTTCTTACAACACCAGGATACAGGCATATTCCAGCTGGGAAACTTTTACCTTTTTGCTGAACGGCCTGGTATTTATCCTGATTGGCTTACAACTTCCAGCCATTGTGAACGGGCTCGGCAATGAATCTTTTATAGACGCCGTTATTTATGGTCTTATTATCAGCGTGGTGACGATTATTATCCGGATCGTATGGGTTTTCCCGGGCGCATATTTCCCAAGGTTTTTTAGTAAAAGAATAAGAACGAAAGAGCCCACACCCCAGCCGAATGTCGTTTTCCTGGTAGCGTGGAGCGGCATGCGCGGGGTCGTGAGCCTTGCTTCTGCACTCGCTGTTCCCCTTGTTTTATCCGATGGTACGGCATTCCCACACCGGAACCTGATCCTGTTCATCAGTTTTATAGTTATACTCGTCACACTCGTGTTGCAGGGAATGAGCTTGCCCTGGGTAATCAGGAAATTAAAAATAGAAACACCTGGCGATGAAACAGACGAGGAGCTGGAAATGGCGCTAAAATTACAAATGGCCGAAGCTGCCCTTGATCACATGAATGTATATTATGCTGAAGAGGTTGTGCAGATAGATGCATACAAACGGTTGAAAGAACGGTATGAACGAATGGCAAAAAATGCCTATCAAAAGTTGTTGGAAGGAGATGCAGAGTCCACGGATTTTTTGCCTCGTTACCGGCAGATGTTGCGGGAACTGGTTACCGTAAGAAGAGCTGCCTTGCAGCGGCTGAAAAAAGAACAACTGTATTCGGATGAATTGATCAGGAACAAAGAATGGGAGCTGGACCTGGAAGAAGCCAGGCTGAATGAATCCTGAAATAAAACGAAGGCTTTCCTATTGTTTAATGATCCTGCTTTTCACTTCATCTTTTTTTCTCCTGGAAACGGTTATCTCGTTTCCATTGCTCATCCATAACACACCTTCCTTTTCATATTTACCCACGTGGTTTAAATTCACCAGGTAAGATTTGTGTACCCTTAAAAAATGGTGATCATTGAGCAGTTCCTCGTATTCTTTAATAGTACGGGAAACCAGCATAGGTGAACGGGAAGTAAAATGAAAACGGGTGTAATTACCCACCCCCTCACAGTATATGATCTCAGCAGGTTCAAAGAAAAACACACCCTGCATGGTAGACAAGGCTAGTTTAAAATTTTCCGGAATTTTCTGTTGGAGGTTGTCCATCAGGTTGCTTACCAACTGGTGGGGAGACTGTTGCTGTTGGTCCGTGGCAAGCAGGTGCCGGTTAATGGCATTTTGTAATTCAGTAACGTCAATGGGTTTTAATAAATAATCCAGCGCACTAAACCGGATGGCCTTAATGGCATATTTATCGTAGGCTGTGGTGAAGATCACGTTGAAGTTCCAGGGTGCGGCTTTGCTCAAAAAATCAAAGCCGTTCATCACCGGCATTTCAATGTCCAGCATCAACAAGGAAGGTTGAAATGTTTTTAAAATCACCAGCCCTTCTTCCGGGGAAGAACAATATTGAATGTCTAGGGGATGATTTACATGTTTTTTGATAAGCAGTTTGAGAATACTGCCCGCTGCCGGTTCATCATCTATGATCAGTATGTTGAGCATGGTTTCAGTTTAATATTTGTGGCAGATGTAAAATAACTTTCGTTCCCCCGGCATTTCCTTCCTCGTCATAAAGGTCCACTATTTGTACATCAAACTTTTCATGATGGCCGAGGTTCATCATTTGCATTCTTTGTTCACTGAGTATCATTCCCCTGGACTCAAAAGTAGCAGTACCCATTTTGGCGGCTTTAATCTCCTTTGCCTTTACCCTGCCAATTCCATTGTCTGAGATCGTGCAGGTGATACCGTTAGTATCGGCCGAGCAGGATACCAACAACTTTTTTTCGCCCTCCTTATTTCTTAAACCATGCCAGATGGCATTTTCTATAAAGGGTTGCAATAGCAGCGGTGGTACTTCTGCCATTTCAATATCTATTGCAGGGTCAATAAAAATAGTATAAGAAAAAGAATTTTTAAAACGTAGCGCTTCCAGTTCCAGGTAAAGCGTGATCATTTCCATTTCTTCCTGCAGGGAAATAAGATTTTTTTCTGAATTGTTCAGCACCATGCGCAGGAGTTTAGAGAACCTGGCAAGGTATTCATAGGCGGCATCTATTTTTTCCATCACGATGCACTCCTGGATCGCATTTAGGCTGTTGAAAATAAAATGTGGATTCATTTGTGCACGAAGGGCTTTTCCTTCCAACTCTGCGAGCTGCTGGCGGATGGCAGCTTTTTCTTTTATGCGTTTTACCCTGGTTCGGAAAAGGGCATAAACTAATAAAGCCGCAGCAAGCACGCATAACAAAAGGAACCACCATGTCTGCCAGAAAGGAGGTTGGATTTCGAATGCAAATCGTAAGGGTTGGTCCACCCACACGTTATTGTTGTTACTAGCTCTTAGTTCAAAGACATATTTGCCGGGACGCAAAAAATTAAAATTTGCACTCCTCGCTGTGCTTAAAGTCCAGTTAGTATCCAGTTCTTTTACCCGGTATGCGTAATGGATCTTCGAAGGGTCTGTTAAACTAACAGCTGTATAATTAAACAGGGCTGAATTTTCATTGTAGGAAAAAGACATCCCTTGTTTCAAAACCCTTCCCCGGAAAAAAAGCCTGCCGGCAGAATCATTATTGTTTATGGTGAAGCCGTCGAGGGTTACCAGGGGTGGCAACTGGTTGCGGGTGAGGCTGTCCGGGTGAAAAGACACCACGCCCATCGTTGTAAGACCCCAGATCGTGCCGTTTTTTTGCTGCTCCAGTTTCATCGTTTGATAATAACTGTTGAGCAAGCCGTCTTTTTCATTAAAAGTGATGATGCGGCCAGGTTGATCATTATTGTAAAGCATGGACAAGCTCATATAGTCTGCGGCCCAGATATTATTATTCTTGTCCACCAATACCGAAAGGATGTCGTCTGAAGGCATTCCATTTGTGTGATCGAATTTTTTGACCAACAACAGTTGCCCGTTTTTAAAAATACATTTCAGCAGTCCATGTCCCAGTGTTGCGATCCAGTAATGGCCATTTTTATCTGTTACTATTTTGTTGATGTACACAGAAGAAAAGGAAAGTCCGGCAATAGAATCGTCAACGAGCTGCTCATTTTTCAACCGGTACAAACCCTGGCTGCCATAGAAGAACCAGTTGTTGCCCGCCATGAATCCACCAAAGAGTTCCGGGTGAAGAGCGTAGTTCTTTTTATAATTGAAATAGCCTTGTATGGAATTTTCTGCGGAAGGATCGATGATGGTCACACCTTTTTCAGTACACGCAAATAATTTCCCATTACCTGCATTAAAGATCGATTCACAATTATTGTTCTGCAGCTCATCAGTTTTCCCATTCCAGTTCCGGATCCTGTTATTTTTGAACCGGGTAATCCCCTGGTAGCCGCTGCCGAACCAATAACTGCCGTCCGTATGCTGGTACATTGTCATCAACTCGGCCCTGTCAAACATCAGCGGGAACCTTTTGTGCGGGTTTATCTCATTTCCTTCTTTGATAAAAATGCGGCCCCTGTTTCCCCCAATTAACAGCTCTCCCTGGTTGGTTTCAAGTAACGAAAATGCATCCGTGTTCAGGGGATGATTCAGGCGATACTGCCGGAAGCCCGTTCTCCTGAATTTGATCAGTCCCTCCCAGCTGCCGAGCCAAAAATTACCTTCTGCATCAATCAGCGCAGCAGGCACCAGGTTGCTCAGGTCTTCTGAGGATACCAACAGGTCCACGGATGTTGGATGAATGGCGGCAATCCCGCTCGTGGTTAAAGCGTATGGCCGGTTGTTATGTATAAACACATTACGCCCGGCAAATCGTGGGTTCGGCAGTGATGATACAACCCCATTGATCTTTTGCATGGGAGGACTGTCATAACAATTCCAGTACACGCTGTCTGGTGACAGGGCCGCCACTGACCGTACATAATTAGATTGGTCCGGGTTGTCCCATATTTTAGCCGCAACAGGGGAATTTTTTCTGAATAGGAATACGCCTTCAAAACCTGCTACATAAAGATTAAGGAAACGATCTGAATGCAAGGCATAGACGCGTTTGTTGAAGTTGCCGTAAAAGTTCCCGGGAAGGGTAGCTGCCGGCGTTTCGTAAAAGGTTTTCACCTGGGCGGCGTTGATCCTGTATAGGCCGTTGATTTCTCCAATCCAGATATTTCCCGTAGTGTCAGTGGTTAGGCATTCTATAGCGAAAGTTGTTCTGCCGGCGATATTTATTTTTTTGATACCATTTTGCCAAAAATAAAAAAGGCCGTTGTCCCCACCTATCCATGTACCGCCCATATGGTCAGCGGTGATGGCAAGGATCCTTCCCACCAGGGCATTACTGCTGCTGTATTGTATGTTAGTGAAGTCGTATCCATTATAAATGCTGATGCCCAGTTCGGTGCCGATCCATAACCGGCGGCCGGCATCCTGGTGCAGCGCGTAGATCTTGGAAGATTGCAAACCATCCCTTGTGCCAATTATTTCATGCCGGTATTCCCCCGTTTGAGAATAAAGCGGGGTCGTATATAAACAAACCAATAAAAGAACAATTAGACGAAGGTTTTGCATCTGCTGTAAAAATAGATAACAATGATACAGTGACCGTTCCATTGCATCAAAATTATTGCCGTTGCATAAATGGGAACACCATTCGGTAAATGGGTATTGCCGGGGCCCTGTTGCATTTCTATTTTTGAAAAATGATCACCGTGGAGCAAAGTAAAACCCTTCAAAAAGTTGAGGAGATCATCGATGAGTTAAAAAAAAATGGGCTTTGGAAAACTACTGAACCCCTTTGGGTGAAGAATTACGAGGCTAATATCAATTTGGTTCACGATGATTTTGCAGAATGGCTGCAGTACGTGTACCTGCCGAACTGCATACGGTATAAAGCCGCTGCTGCACCATCAATTGTGCCGCAGGCGATGAAGTATTTTGGGAATGATGTGAAGAAGGGAAAAATGCTGGAGTTATTGATTGAACTGGACGCGTTGGTTTGAATAGCATGGCACTTCATTTCTTTTTGCAAATCCTGCCATACTTAATATTAAGATTAAAATTGAACTATATGAAATACGTATTTTCTCTTCTGGTGATGATGTCATCTTTTGTAATAACCTATGCCCAACAGGGGGTGGGTATTGGAACGTCTACACCAAATAGTACGGCAGTGCTTGATCTTGTAAGTACCACGAAAGGTATTTTAATACCACGAATGACAGCTTCTCAACGGCTTTCTGTCGGTTTGCCTGGAGTGCCTGCCACGGGCTTAATGGTTTATGAAACAACAACCAATACAGTTTGGTTGTATAACGGAACCGCGTGGACGCAATTAGGCAGCGGTGTCGCTACATCACAATGGGTTACCAACGCCACGCACATTTACAATGGTAACGCCGGGAACGTTGGTATAGGTGTAAATCTGCCAGCTTCAAAATTTCACCTGGCAGGTAATATGCTCATGGATGGTACTAATCCCACACTGCAATTACAAAATGCAGGAGTGGATAAAGGGTTCGTACAGCTCTCCGGCGACAATCTTCGGATAGGAACAAACAGCGCTAACAACTCCGGCAGGGTGGTGATGAGGGTAAACGCTATTGATCGTGTTATCGTTGATTCAACCGGTAGCTTGCGCATTGAAGGTTCCGAAGATGCTTCGCTTACAAAAAACGGTTATTTGATGCTGGGTAACGAAGCCGGCACAAATATTATCCTGGATAATAACGAGATGATGGCCAGGAATGCCGGGGGTGTTGCTGACTTAATTATTCAAAACGACGGAGGAAATGTTGGCATCGGTACATCACCGTCTGATAAGCTTGACGTAAACGGTACCATCCGGTTGACCGGTGAAAGCCGGCAGATCAGGTTTGAAACAGGCCAGGCTGGCGGCCTCGTCACAAAGTACGCGCCGGGTTTACACTTTTTAAGAAGCGATAATACACGACTTGCTGTTTTAGAATACGTGGACACGGTTGGCACCAATTTTCTTCGGTTGCGTACGGGATCAACTATCACGAATGATTTTGTGGTGACTACAGACCATGATATTTGCATCGGAGGTAACAATCCTCATGCAAAGCTGGAAGTGAGGGGACTCAGCAACAGCGAAGTATTACGGGTACATGCAGCTGCAGACCCAGTAATGCAGTTTACAGTTGGGAATGCTGGCGGTGGATTTGGTTTGCCTCTGGAAAGAAAAGGATTTTTGGACGTGAACGGCGATGATTTCCGCATAGGGACAAATGCAGAAAATGATGCAGGAAACTTCTTGATGCGGGTGAATGGCACGGATGTCGTTAAAATAACACCCACTGCGAATGTTGGTATCGGATTAGGCACCAGTACGCCTGCAGCCAAACTTCATGTAGCGGGTAAAATATTTGCTAATGCAAATGGGGAAGCTTTGAAATTGGACGGAAGCACACCCTCAATCGGTTTTTATCATAATGGCGGAGCTACCTCTACCTCCAGTTCTTTCATTACACAAAATGCCAGTGAGTTATACATTGGAGTGAATGGCCGACTTCACCTCGATGCAACAACTTCCGTTTCCATTGGAGCGGTAGATACCGATGGAGATACTTACAAGCTTGCCGTGAACGGGAAAGTAGTATGCGAGGAATTAAAAGTGAAACTTTCTGGTAGCTGGCCCGACTATGTGTTTAGTAAAGATTATAAACTGATGCCTTTAAGCGAAGTAAAAAACTTTATCGATCAAAATAAACACCTCCCAAATATTCTACCTGCGTCTGAAATTGAAAAGAAAGGGATAGAAGTGGGTGATATGCAAAAACGGATGATGGAAAAAATCGAAGAACTTACCTTATACATCATAGAACTTGAAAAACGGCTGAACGCAGTCGAAAATAAAAAACCATGAAGCTCATTTTTGTATTGTTTAGCTTATTAATAAGCTGCCCTGTTTTGGCGCAGTCAGGTAAACAGTGTATAAGTGTGCGCGAGATGGATGAACTGTTTGAACGGATAAGTAACAGGCGGATTGAGGTTTCTCAACAAAGCACGTCTCTCTCATCTGCAATAGGTCCCCATAGTTTTATCTGGCCACTGAGACCAGCGGCAAACAACTATCAGCCCTCTTATTATTATATCGGTAATTATGTAGATGTTGACTACAGGTATAGTGTAGTACGAGACTACCATTGCGGTAACCGCTCTTATAATACGCGTGATCCCGAAACGCTGTCTGTTTATAACCACAGTGGGATTGATATTGTAACCGGACCGTTTCCCTGGCTGATGTTAGATAATAACAGCGTTGAGGTAATAGCAGCAGAGGGGGGTGAAATTGTAGAAAAACACCAGGGGGAAGCTTCACGCACATGCGAAACAGGTGGCCAGGCCGCCACCTACTACGGTAATTATATTGCGATAAAACACAGTGATAGCAGCATCGCTTTTTACATGCATATGAAAGGAGGTACGCTAACAAGTAAAACGATCGGACAAACGGTTACGGTGGGCGAGAAGCTGGGTGTCGTGGGTAGCTCCGGGAATTCGTCTGCCCCTCATTTGCACTTTGAAGTGCGGAGCGAATTTGGCGTTATCATTGACCCATTCCAGAATGGTAATTGCAAAGATGATTATATCGGATATATAACGAATTCGTTGTGGGCGGCAGAAGAGCCTTATCATAACAAGCGCATTTTATCCGTGTTCACCATGAGCAATAACTGGTCGCCAGCCTCATGCGATACCATAGGAGCCAGCTATGGAACTTCGGAAACGGTGAATTACCGCAATCATTTCAGCGAGGGCAATACTATCTTTTTTACTGCAGCCGTCCGTGATATCCATGACGGAAACACCGTGCGGCTTCGGATATTCAATCCTGCAGGAACGGAGATATTTGATAATACTTACACTGCGCCTTCGTCGGACAGCTTTGAAACGATGCGCATAATCCCAACCAAAGCTATCATTGCGCCGTCAGTGGTAGGTACTTACAGATTGCATTGCAGCTATGATGGAAAAACGGAAGTACATCTTTTTACGGTGGGCTGTCCCGGTGCTTTAACACTGAGTGGGGCGAGGGGTTCCAGCTCAGGAGCTATAAGTGGAAGTTCAATTAATTCAACAGAAACGCTGGCAAGTTCTGTTGTAAATGTAGAATACCAGGCAGAAACTGAGATAAAGTTAAACCCGGGATTTATTGCCACTGCCGGATCTGAATTTTTAAGTCGCATCAACGCCTGTACCATCGGAGGGCAGCTAACGAGTAATCGGCAGGGAGTTACAGAGAAGAAATGATTAGTCAAGAACTGGCGATTGGTCTCTACCTGAATACTGCTTCGAAATAGCTACTATCATCAACTTTTTTCCGGATATGTGTTTAAAATTAAAAAAATGTAGGCCCTCACTTTCCTCAGCGCTTGTCATTTGTATTATTATTGTTTCATCAGTCATAAATTTTGCGAGTGCGCAGGTGCCGGGGCCCATGGAATGCGGTACCCGTGAACCAGCCGTAAAGCCCTTTATCACTCCGGAAATGGAACAGACCCTCCTGACCGCAAGGACACTTTACACCTCGCCTTATCCGGTAAAAGTTTTTATAGTTGTGTTTTCAGACGATGATGGCACCGACCTTGCGGCCACTGAAGCAGATGTCCTGAGGCAGTTTGAAAACATGCGGACCGCATTCGCAGGTCATCAGGTTTGTTTTGTAATCACTGGTTATGAAGTGCGTGCCAATTCAGATCTGAATAATATGGATATCGGCGAAACAGATGATAATACGGACCTTGCAGCGCAAGTGATTAGTAATTCTTTTACACTGTTCATTCATAAGTGGCTCACTGACGCCGGTGACCCAAAAAACGGAACTGCTTATGATATCCCGAACCATTATTTCTCCCTGGTATCTGCAGCAATAAACTCCACGACTAATCTCAGTACCATGCCGCATGAGTTAGGACATTGCCTCGGCTTATTGCACACATTTTCGGCTTCTTATGGCGAGGAAAGAGTTGCACGGTCAGGCTCTTGTAAGAATTGCGTTTTGACAGGTGACCTTCTTTGCGATACGCAGGCAGACCGGGACCTTCCTGAAAGTTCCATTAGTGCCTCTACCTGCGCGTATAGCGGCGGTATGACAGATTCCTGTGGAGATGCGTACCTGATGGAGGAGGCGAATATAATGACGTATGGAAGGCGTGCTTGCCGAACAGAATTCACCGCCGGCCAGCAGGGCAGGTTTTTGACATATTTGTTAAATACATATAGTAATCGGATTGCGGAAAATGATGTCACGATTGCTCCAAACAGTTTTACCTCAGGCAGGGCCAATTATAGCGCAAGGAATACAATAACATTCAGCACGGGAACATTTACCGTGTCGGGCTCGGCAATGATCAATTTTTCAAGCCAGGAAATTACGCTTAAACCCGGAATAGAATTTAGGCCGGGAACTGGTTACGTGCACGTGAATGCAAATGCAGTTTATTGTCAATAGGAATTATCGGATATTTTGAAACAGTTTGGTCATTGCAGGGAATCGACAGCACCTGCTCCATAAATTGCATGGCCACTTCTGTTACCTGTATGCACTTCATCCTGCACCACTAATTTTCCGTTCAACAACACAAACTTAAAACCAGTTGAATATTGATGCGGTTTGTCAAAACTGGATAAATCAGCCACTTCGTTTTCATCGAAGATGACGATGTCTGCATTCATGCCTTCTTTTAACAAACCGATATTCTTTAGTTGGAATTTTTGTGCCGGCAGAGACGTCATCCTTCTAATGGCTTCTTCCAATGAAATAACTTTTTCCTCCCGGACATATTTGCCCAGCACACGCGAATTGGTACCGTATCCCCGCGGGTGAGGCACGCCCTCCCCGAATGCCCTGATGCTGGCATCACTGGCAAACATATTAAAAGGGTATC
>JAKFCK010000553.1:0-2538 GCA_036676685.1 Chitinophagaceae bacterium
GTTGATGCACATAGCGGGGCATTGCTGGTGCATTACGGCATGAAAGAATATGAATTTTATACGGTCTTATTCGGCGTTTCCCGCGCATTAGGGGTGCTGGCCAGCCTTTGCTGGGACAGGGCACTCGGACTGCCACTGGAAAGGCCCAAATCCATCACTACCGACCAGGTTAAGTTATGGCTGGAAGGAAAAGATAATATCTGGGGAGACTGACGTCCATCTGTATAACTTATCGAATGCCTCGGGTGACCCCGGGGCATTTTTCGTTTTATCCTTCCCGTTATAGCAAAAAAAAAGGGACCAGGATAAAAATCCAGTCCCGCTTTAAATCCAATATCCTATGAAAAACCGAAGTGGTATAAACATTTATTGAGCCAAACGAAATTATACGGAGTAGTAGCAAGCATTGAGTACCAAATTCTACAAATAGGCCGCCAGCACGGGGAAGTTGTCCAATTTTTTCAATAAATGCTGCTTTCTTTTAATGTAAAATCTGGGGATAACTATTGAGGATAAACGATTTTTTCTTTACCACGGTAAAGTTGCTTCAGTAAAAGGAGAAATAGTGAGGGCAGCAGCCGGGAAGAATTAAAAAAGGAAGAACGCTCTAACCGCCGGTTCTGGTAACAATACCTGTTAAAATGATAAATAAAAAGCTGCCCCGAAGATAACGAGGCAGCTTAGTGGAGAGTATCGGAGTCGAACCGACCACCTTCCCGAACGTTTTGGGGACGCTCTGGCCAACAGAACTTATCAACCATTCAATGTATTTTCTCCTTTTTTATTTTAATTTCCTTTTCCCTTTGAAAACGGGCGAACCTTGAAGAAAAGATGGCCATTGTATAATGCCAGTGTCCTTCACCGTATCCCTAAATTTTTACCGTTATATTCCCATCCTAATGACCTTCCTCTCAGGGATGGCCCAGAAAATTAAGTTGGTTGTTTATCATAAAAGGCAGAATTGACTGTTTTTTGAATAGTGATTTTACCTACATTTGCCATCCGAAACATAGGTTTCTTTCCATGGGGGGTTAGCTCAGTTGGCTAGAGCGCTTGCATGGCATGCAAGAGGTCGTCGGTTCGACCCCGATACTCTCCACAAAATATATCCCACTCTTGTGGGATTTTTTGTTTGCTATACATTTTGTTTATATTATATATTCCTCTTCCGGGGGCAATTATATCGGTAGTTGTGCCAATTTAGGCGTATGAACCCGGCAAAGACAAAAGTAGTAAGCCGCTTTTTTTAGGGTGATACCGTTAGATCCTTTTAATCTGAGGAGTTTGCCCGGAAATTGCGCCTTATAGATAGAGACACTCTTTGGTTTTGTTATTCAGGCTATTTAATAGTCGCTTTAATATGCAATATATCAGCTCAAAAAATTAGTTTTCATAGGGTACGGATTAAAAAACGGGGCATTGAATTTATAGTCTGCCCGATTTTTGGCCTACAGGATACGGGAAAACTGAACTCGTAAATTTTAATGGGTCAAAGCCTCATACACCTGACGTAGCCGATCCTCACCGGAGTTTCTCACCGTTCTTCATTTAAGTGCCACCTCGTTCACTCTTATTATCTATTTTAATCTTCCTTAGCTATTATTTATAAAAACCTCGTGTCATGAAATATTTGCTTCCCGCTATTATCCTGTTGTGTAATTCTATGGAGGTGCCAGGCCAGCCACCCCGCAAAGCGATCATCGGTATGCAGGGCAAAGCGAATGCACAGGGCATTGTGGTGGACAGCATTTTTCCCAATAGCAGTTTTGCAACGCTACCGGTAAAAAAAGGCGATGTGATCATAACCGTAAACGGGCAGCCAACTACTACCATGGAACAATATGGGGCAGCCGTAATGATGTTGCGGGCAGGGGATGAGTTGAATGTTAAATTCATCCGTAATGGTAAAACCATCAATGCCGGCACCAAAGCCATAATGCGCCCAATGGAAAAACTTGATTTCGCCGACACACAATATGACTGGGTAAAATTCAGGGGAGGGTACCTGAGGGCCATTACCCGCAAACCAAAAGGGAAGACCAACCTGCCGGCAATTTTGCTGGTACCGGGTTATGGATGTGGCAGCATTGAAAATTACGCGATGAGTTACAATGGTAAGTTATTGTTTGAATGGGTGAAGGCAGGGTACGCAGTGATCACCGTGGAAAAATCGGGTATGGGTGACAGTTATGATTGTGTGCCCTGCTCGGAAGCTGACCTGGTAAACGAAATTGAAAGTTTTGATGCAGGGTATCAATACATGGAGCAATTGCCCTTTGTAGATAAAAAACAGTTATTCATCTGGGGCCATTCTATGGGTGGGGTAGTGGCGCCGGAAATTGCCAAACGCCATGATCCCAAAGGAGTGATGGTATTTGCATGCACCTTCCGTCCCTGGAGCGAGTTTTTACTGGAGATGCACAGGGTGCAGAAACCATTACTGGAAAACCTCACTTACCAGCAAACAGAAGATTTTGTACGCGGGATACAAAAAGTTTATTATGAGTTTTTTGTGTTGAAAAAATCCCCGGAACAATT
>JAKFCK010000554.1:0-2604 GCA_036676685.1 Chitinophagaceae bacterium
ATAAAAACCTGATGGACCAGGCGAATACGATTGTGAATAACCTTGCGGCAGACAGCATAAAGATCTCGCCGAATAAAGAAGTGATCGCATTGATAGCCTATATGCAAAGGCTGGGATCAGATATCAATAAAGCTAAAAACTAATATTATGTTCAAGTTTATAAAACAATATGCAGAAACAATGGAGAACGCGGCTGTTTATCCGGTGATATCATTGCTGATCTTTTTTATCTTTTTTGTGGTACTTCTTGTCTATGTAAAAAAGATGGATAAACAATCCGTGGAGGTATTATCTAATATCCCGCTGGAGGGCGCTAACGACAACAACAACCAACAATCTTAAATTTCATTTTATGCGATTTGCAAAAATCCTGTTCATACAAATTTCTTTATGGCTTTTACCAGGTAGCCTGTTGGCACAAACTACCAGTCCTGCAGCAAAAGAGGCAGCGTCCACAACCAATATGCTGGCGATCTTAATGATGATCATCGCCCTGGTACTTGCATTTGTGATCTACGCCATGGGCCAGGTACTGTTAACACTTATTCGCCAGGTACTGGAAAAAAACAAGCTGAATAATAAAATAACTGCCGTGGTGCTCCTGTTATGTTTTTCGCTGTTGGGATTAACCGGGCAGGCACAGGAACTTACAGCAGACCCATTGGTAAAAGTCGCCCCTAACTATGGCGGGCTCAGTGCAGATGCTTTCTGGCTGCTGGTATCCGCAGTAGGTATCGAAGTAATCGCCATCTTGTTTATGATGTTCTTCATCAACAGGATCAGGCAGGAATTAATGCCGGCGAAAGCCGCTACAAAATCTTTTGACTTTGCAGCCTGGTGGAGCAGTGTGGACAAAAAATTGTTCACCAAAGCCGTAGCCGTTGAAAAAGAGGCAGACATCATGCTAGACCATGAATATGATGGCATCAGGGAATTGGACAATTCTCTCCCGCCATGGTGGAAATACGGTTTTATCATCACTATTGTTATCTCCGTTGTTTATATGATGCATTTTCATGTACTAGGCTCCGGGAAAAATCCAACGGAAGAGTATGCTGCAGAACTACAACATGCCAAACAAAAACTGGAAGCTTACGAGGCAAAAAATAAAGACAAGGTTGATGAGAGTAATATCCAGATGGCAGATGCGGGGGGTATTGCAAAGGGTAAAGAGATCTTCCAGCAAATGTGCTGGGCCTGCCATGGAAAAATGGGTGAAGGCGGTGCAGGTCCCAACCTTACTGATGATTACTGGATCCACAAAGGTTCATTAACTGATATCTATAAATCTATTAAAACAGGTTATCCCGATAAAGGTATGCAGGCCTGGGAAAAGCAATATTCGCCAAAACAGATCGCCGAACTTTCCAGCTATATTAAAACGCTGAAAGGAACTAATCCTGCCAACGCAAAGGCAGCGCAGGGTGACTTATACAACGAAGCTGCCTCGGCCGCACCCGATTCTGCAAGCACTGGCGCAGTATCCACTATAACAACAGAAAAAACCAATATCGCATCCAATCCTTAATGACAGATACAGAAACCATAGCACCAGCAACAGAGGTCTTCCGGGATTCGATTGCCACCGTAACAAAAGAGGGCAAGCGGAATTTTATACACCCGAAAAAGCCCCGGGGCCGCTTCTATAATATGCGGACCTTGTTCAGTATATTCTACCTGGTGGTGTTCTTCAGCCTGCCCTTTGTAAAAGTACATGGCGAACCGTTGCTGATGTTTAATATCATCGAGCGCAAGTTCATCATTTTCGGGATGATCTTCTGGCCGCAGGATTTTTTCATATTCGGCATCGGGATGCTAACATTCATCGTATTTGTAATACTGTTCACCGTTGTATTTGGCAGGGTGTTTTGCGGATGGGCATGTCCCCAGACCATTTTTATGGAAATGGTTTTTCGCAAAATAGAATATTGGATCGACGGTGATGCCAGCCAGCAAAAGCTGCTGCAAAAGATGCCGTGGAATGCGGAGAAAACCAGGAAACGTGTCAGCAAGTTTGTGATCTTTTTTGCTCTGTCCTTTTTGATCGCCAATTTTTTCCTGGCGTACCTGATCGGGATGGACCAGCTGCTGAATTACGTACAAAATCCTGCAAAAAATACCGGCACACTGATCTCACTGTTCATTTTTACAGTGGTGTTCTTTTTCGTGTACTGGTGGTTCAGGGAACAGGCTTGTATTGTAGTGTGCCCTTATGGCCGCCTGCAGGGTGTGTTGCTGGACAAAAACTCTATCGTCGTGGCTTATGATCATCACCGCGGGGAGCCGCGGGGAAAACTTGGCCGCCAGGACAACCCAAAAACAAAAGACGATCACGACTGCAAATGCACCGATTGTAAAGGGGATGGAGGTTGTAACGACGTTGTAAAAAAACTGCAAGCAGTGCAGCCGGTGCAAGTGAAAGGAGACTGCATTGATTGTTTTGCCTGTGTGCGGGTATGCCCTACCGGTATTGATATCCGCAATGGCACGCAATTGGAATGTGTGAATTGCACGGCCTGTATGGATGCCTGTGATGCGATCATGACGAGCATCCACAAACCATTGGGCCTTGTTCGTTATGCTTCAGAAAACAGTATTGAAAAA
>JAKFCK010000555.1:0-4760 GCA_036676685.1 Chitinophagaceae bacterium
TGACCTACAACTTTGATCAGACGAATCCTGTAATTGCTCTTACAGCAGCTGGTCCTCTTCCTTGCAACCCAACCATGGCACAGATTGCCGCAGCGTTTGGCGCAGCAACTGTAACGGATAACTGCAGCCAGGGCTTAACTGCCACCGGCACAGTAGGAGCAGAGTCCGGCACAGGTTGCACAAGGACCGTAGTTAAATCATGGACAGTAACTGATGCCTGTGGTAACATCGGCACCGCTACTCAAACCGTGACATTCACAAGGGATCTTGCAGCTCCAACATTGAGCAATAACCCGCCTGCCGCATTTGAATCACTTTGTACTGCTACATTCAGTACACTGCCATGGGTAGCGCCTGTTTATGTTGATGCTTGTGGTGCAGTAACACTCGTTTCAGATGTTACAACACCT
The DNA here is from genome assembly GCA_036676685.1 of Chitinophagaceae bacterium. Taxonomy (GTDB): domain Bacteria; phylum Bacteroidota; class Bacteroidia; order Chitinophagales; family Chitinophagaceae; genus Ferruginibacter. Next base: position 411 of record JAKFCK010000555.1, read on the forward strand.
TCAACACAACAGGATATCTGTCCCGCGGTCTACGTAAGGGTGTGGACGGTGAGCGATGCATGTGGAAACACAACCAGCTTCACACAGACCATTACAGTACCGTGTTGCGAAGGTTGTAGCCCAGGCTTCTGGAAAAACCACACTGAGTTGTGGGATCAGGTTGGAGATTATCCGGTGGCTCACATGCCAGTTGGTCTGAAGTTTACAACTACAACAAACTTCAATACTTACTTCAACCTGCCTGCTGGTACGAACGGCTTCTCCAATAGTTTAACTATGGAAGGAGCAATATCCCAGGGTGGTGGCGATTGTATAGCATTTGCAAGACACGCAGTGGCAGCATTGTTGTCTTCAGCGTCTGGTTTGGATGTTGGTTACCCAACCGGTACCACTGACTTCACCAGCTTGTATAATGCAATCAGGACAGCGCTTCTCACAGGCAACTGTAGTGGAACACTATTCAGTCAGCTTGAAGCCATCAGCGAATCTGACCATAGCAATTGTGGTAAATTTGATGAGATCATCACAATGAACAATGTGATTAGTCCCGATCGCCAGGTGACAGTTTCCGCTTATCCAAATCCATTCACAGACAAAATTGTCTTCACAATTAAGTCTAGGGTTTCCGGTTCATCTTCATTTGAACTTTATGGCCTCTTAGGTGAAAAAGTAACAACGCTTTACCAGGGCTTTATCGAAAAAGATGCCGTGAAAACATTGATCTATAATGTTCCTTCCACGAACCGAAAATCAATGGTATACCGGTTAAGGATAGGTAAGGAAGTTGTTACCGGTACGGTGATAACTGCTAACTGATACGATCATTTTAATTAACAAAAGAGAGGCTGCCCACGGGTGGCCTCTCTTTTTAACCCGTCTTTTTCCAAATATGCAGGGGGATTTACATTTCGCCTTTAATCCAATTTGTTAGTATGACCCTGATAGAATAAATTTGCCAACAATTTTATACGACCGCCTGTAAGCAGGCAATAAATTATAATCATACATGCGACAGATAGCCTTTAGGGAAGCTTTAAGAGAAGCAATGCAGGAAGAAATGAGAAGAGATGAACGGGTATTTTTGATGGGAGAGGAGGTAGCGGAATACAACGGCGCTTATAAAGTGAGTCAGGGGATGCTGGAGGAATTTGGTGAAAAAAGGGTAATCGATACACCGATAGCTGAACTTGGCTTTACGGCTATTGCAGTAGGTGCGGCCCAAAACGGGCTGAGGCCTATCGTTGAGTATATGACCTGGAATTTTGCAGTTCTGCCGCTAGACCAAATCTTAAATACGGCCTCCAAAATGCTGGCTATGAGTGGGGGACAGGTAGGCTGCCCAATCGTTTTTCGTGGCGCAAATGGTAGTGCCGGCCAATTAGGTGCACAGCACTCTACGGCTTTTGAAAGTATGTATGCGAATATCCCTGGCTTAAAAGTTATCTCTGTGAGCAATCCTTACGATGCCAAAGGGTTACTGAAAGCGGCGATACGGGATGATGACCCCGTTGTTTTCATGGAGAGCGAAGTAATGTATGGTGAAAAAGGGGAGGTGCCCGAAGAAGAATATATTTTACCCATTGGGAAAGCTTTTATTAAAAGGGAAGGAAAAGACGTCACAATTGTTTCTTTTAATAAAATGATGAAAGTAGCCCTGGGAGCTGCAGAGGAACTGGCCAAAGAGGGAATTGAAGCCGAGGTAATCGACCTGGCAACGATCCGCCCGCTGGATTGGTTTACCATCCTGGAAAGTGTGAAAAAAACTAACCGCCTGGTGATTGTGGAAGAACAATGGCCATTTGCTTCTGTAAGTTCCGAGATCAGTTACCGGATCCAGAAAGAAGGTTTTGATTACCTGGACGCACCGATACGCAGGATCACCTCGGTAGATGCACCGATGCATTATGCACCCAATTTGGTTGCAGCTTACCTGCCGGATGTACCGCGTACCGTGAAGCTGGTGAAAGAAGTTATGTACCAGAGGAAATAAGGGAACGATTGAGGGTTAAGGGTAGAAGGTTAAAACGTATATAAGGTATATAAAGAACGGGAAGCATTTTTTGCTTCCCGTTCTTTATTGATATGGGCATTACATATTATTTTGCGATGGCGATCTTCACTTTTTTGTTTTTTATCTTTTCATCCTGGATTGCCCGGATCACCTGGTCGGCTTTTGATTTGCGGATAGCAGCAAATGCTGTAAAATCCTTGACTTCCACAAGACCAATCTCGTCTTTTTTTAAATTTCCTTTCTGCGACAGGAAACCCACGATATCAATCTTGTTTACTTTATCCTTTCTTCCGGCAGCAATAAACAGTGTGCTCCATTTTGGTTTTTCGGGTAGGGTTAGCCGCTCCGGTAATTCAAACACTGCAGCATCCCTGGTAATGTACTCCGGTAGTTTTTCGTCGGCGGTATAGATCACGTATACATTACCGGTACTGTTCATCCGGGCTGTTCTCCCGTTCCGGTGAGTAAAGGATGCTTCTTCAGGTGGAAGGTGATAATGTATAATGTTGCGTATATCCGCAACATCCAACCCGCGGCTGGCCAGGTCTGTGGTTACCAGGATGTCCGAACTGCTGTTCCTGAATTTACAAAGTGCAACCTCGCGATCCTGCTGCTCCATACCACCGTGGTAAAACACATTTACGATTCCTTGTTCTTTAAGGTAATTGCTCACGCGTTCTACGGATTCCCTGTGGTTGCAAAAAACAATGGTGGAGGTATTGCCAGTATAACAGATCAATTGCAACAGCGTATCTAATTTATCTTTATCAGAAGATAATACGGTATTGATCCTCAGCATTTCAGGGGAGATGGTATTCTCCGGCAAAACGTTTATGGTCACGGGATTTTGCATATTTACAAAAGCCGGGATCTCTTCGGTATAAGTGGCGGAAGTCAGCATTTTTTTCTGCACCGCAGGCAATGAACGGATGATATATTCCATTTCCTCCAGGAATCCAAGCTCCAGGATCTTGTCAAATTCGTCCAGCACAAGGAAGCGGATATGGCTGAGATCTATGTTTTTTCGGCGGATATGGTCTGCCATCCGGCCGGCAGTACCAATGATAATAGCCGGAGGCTGCACAAGATTATTTTCTTCAATTTCCCGCTTATGGCCACCATAACAGCAGGTGATCTTAAATCCCGCCTGCATCTGTTTCAGCACGCCGTCTATTTGAAGGGCGAGTTCCCGGCTTGGCACCAGGATCAGGGCCTGGCAAAGGTTCACATCCGGATCGAGGGATTCCAAAATTGGTAGCAAAAAAGCAAGCGTTTTACCGGAACCCGTCGCAGACAACAAGATCACTTCATCGTTAGCACTGATACTTTCAATGGCCTCCAGCTGCATTGCATTTAATTCTTTAATTTTCAGCCGTTCCAGGTAGCCGGCCCTTGTATTGTCTACTGTATTCATGCTGCAAAGCTAACCTTTAAAAAATTGAGGATAAAATCGAAGCGCCGGGGATCATTACGGTAGCGAATTCACAGTTTACTGAACAGGCGCCCCAGGCATTAATTAGCGGCGTTTGACCCTTTTATGAATTAGTCTGTAACATTTATTTTTTATGAAAAAAAATGTTACAGACCATGAACATTTTTTTTCTGTATAAAAAATTGTTCATGGCTAATTTATATGGTCTGGTAAACATCCTGGGCATTAGTTTCTTCGAAATATTTGCTTCTGTAGTTATGCTTTTCCTTGGACTAGTCACAAATGTTCTTAAGTGATTCATTATGAGGGATTAATAATTCCGGCCTCTAACTAATTTATGTTTTATGCTTATAATTAATATTATGTTAAACAGGCACACCTTGCCAACCCTTCCTTCCCACATACTTTATTATTTTTCTTTCCCCTTGCCACACTCGAGTATTAGATTATGGAGTAGATTAGCGTAAACTAAACTACTGCCCTGATGAATAAGGAAACGCAAGATGCCTGCAACGTTATCCAAAAACAAATCGATGATACGGAAAACGCCCATTTTCGGCACTCTGCCTGGAAAACTCAAACAGCTTCACTAATTAAATTTTATTTTGGAGAAAACTCCGAAGAATACCAATACTTTAACCGGAGAACTTTTGCAGATGCTGACTACGCACCTGCTGTTACAGAAAAAACTAAATCACTAGGAACTGTAGAACATTTAAAAAGGGCTATTGAAACGCTGAAAGTAAAAGGTATTTATAAAGAACCCAAGAAAGGACTTTTATCAAAGGTTAATGATACAGGGTTAGGTATAATTGCAGCAATCTTAATAGGTACTTTCGGGTGGCTTTTTTCTGAATTATACGCAGCTAATAATAAAATTAATAAACTTGAATTACAACTAACTACC
>JAKFCK010000556.1:0-3494 GCA_036676685.1 Chitinophagaceae bacterium
AAAGAAAAAACGGCAGGTAAATTGATCGTGGAAGGCGAAGTGCCGGAAATGTTTTTATGATATAAATTTCTTTTAAATAAAAAAGGCTCCCGGAAAAGGAGTCTTTTTTATTTTTATCATTTGAAGCAATTATAAACGGGGCGCACCTTTAAGCACTTCCTCCTCTACACCACTTGCATATTTTTCAAAATTTTTCACGAACAAGCCTGCCAGTTCTTTGGCCTTGCGGTCATATTCATTTTCATCTGCCCATGCATACCGCGGGCTCAATAATTCTGAAGGTACATTCGGGCACTCTTTCGGCATCATCATACCAAATGTTTTGTGCGCCACATAATCCACGTTATCCAGTTTTCCTTCCAGGGCAGCGGTGATCATTGCCCTGGTGTAAGCCAGTTTCATGCGTTGGCCCACACCATAGGGGCCGCCGCTCCAGCCCGTATTGATCATCCACACATTTACTTTATCTTCTTTCATTTTTTTTCCGAGCATGGCAGCGTATTTGCCCGGATGTAAAGGCAAGAACGGGGCGCCGAAACATGCGCTGAACGTAGCTTTCGGTTCTGTGACGCCTGCTTCGGTACCGGCTACTTTTGCAGTGTAACCACTGATAAACTGGTACATGGCCTGGCCGGGGGATAATTTGCTGATAGGTGGCAGTATACCGTAAGCGTCCGCAGTTAAAAAGAAAATATTTTTTGGTGTGCCACCCACAGATGGTTCAAGTGCATTGCTGATAAAACTTAACGGGTAACTCACCCGCGTGTTTTCTGTAATCTGCTTGCTGGTGAAATCTATACTGTTACTTCCCGGTAGGAAAGTGGTGTTTTCCACCAAGGCGCCCGGGCGAATGGCATTGAATATTTCGGGTTCTTTTTCTTCGCTGAGGTCTATTGTTTTTGCATAACAACCACCTTCAAAATTAAACACCGAATTATCCGTCCATCCATGTTCATCATCGCCGATAAGTTTCCGGTTAGGGTCAGCGCTCAATGTTGTTTTCCCGGTGCCACTTAAGCCGAAAAATATTGCTGTGTCACCTGCTTCACCCATATTGGCACTGCAATGCATACTTAAGACATTTGCACGAACAGGCAAAACAAAATTCAACATCGTAAAAATGCCTTTTTTCATTTCGCCGGTATACCCTGTACCACCTATCAGGATCGTTTTATGCCTGAAACTTAAGATGGCAAAATTTTCGGCACGTGTGCCATCAACCGCAGGATCGGCTTTAAAACCTGGTGCCTGAAGGATGGTCCAATGAGGTTTAAAATTTTCAAGTTGTTTTTCAGAAGGCCGGATGAACATGTTGTGGCAAAAGAGGTTGTGGGCAGGTTGCTCATTGATCACCCTTAGGCTAAGCGTATATTCCTGGTCTGCGCATGCCAAACAATCCCTGATCCAGATCTCCCTCCTGTTGAGGTAGCTAATCATTTTTTCTTTAAGGCTGAAAAAATGTTTTTCATCAATCGGGATGTTGAAATCATTCCAATCCACTGCTTCGGCGGTAATCTCGTCTTTTACGGTGAACTTATCCTTTGGGCTTCTGCCGGTAAATTCCCCTGTATTAATAACGAGGGCACCGGTGTCGTTAAGCACACCTTCACCACGTTTCACAGATTGTTCAATGAGTTCGGCCGGGGATAATTGATAGTGGATGGGCAGGGAGGTACATAAACCCATTTCTGCCAAAGCCCGGGTCGGGGCTTCAGGCATCGTAGATACTGACATAGCAAGCATTTTTGTTACAAAGGCAAAGGTAGTATTTCAAAATATGATAAAAAATTGCGGGACTTTTATGGGGCCCATGTCATATTTAGTAAATAGGATTTTTCCCGGTAAATATTTTAAAACGATCATTGATTTGTTGAATGAATTTCCTTTAATGTTGCTTTCTGTTAAATTCACTTTATTTTATTTAGTTTTAAAAAATTTAGGCTGCAGTATTTCAGTATTTTTAAAACGTATATTGCATACCGCCAAATACACTAAAAAACCTTGCATCTTTTCACGATAAAATCACTCTAATGAAATACCTGCCATTAAACCCGGATATATTCGTTCAGAACCGCAAAAGGTTTACCAGCCAGATGGAGAAGAACGCGATCGCTATTTTCAATAGTAATGACGAATTACCAACCAATGCAGATCAGCTGCACAAATTCAAGCAGAATTCAGACATGATATGGCTTACCGGTATAGAGCAGGAAGACAGTATGCTGATACTGTTTCCCGATAACCCGGATACAAAATACAGGGAGGTACTGGTTTTGGTGAGGCCAAATGAATTAAAGGAAAAGTGGGATGGACACCGGTTGCGCGCAAACGAAGCGCTGGCCATTTCAGGGATAAGTACAATTGTGTGGCTCGATACGCTGGACGGAATGCTCCAGCCCTGGATACATCTCGCCGATACTATATACTTAAATACCAACGAAAATGACCGCAAAGCTAACCTGGTACCCGTACGGGATTACAGGTATGCCAAAATGATGAAACAACGTTACCCTTTGCATAATTATAAAAGAAGCGCAAAGATCCTCAAGGAGCTAAGGGCAATCAAAACAGCATTGGAAGTAGAAGTAATGCAGAAAGCAATGGACATAACAGAAAATACCTTCCGACGTTTGCTGCAGTTTATTAAACCTGGCGTGATGGAGTACGAAATCGAAGCGGAAATATATCACTCATTTTTATCGCAGAGGGCCACAGGCACTGCTTATGGCTCTATCATTGCGAGTGGAGACCGGGCGAGAACATTACACTATGTAGAAAATAACCAGGAGTGCCGGGATGGGGAGCTCATCCTGATGGACTTTGGTGCTGAATATGGGAATTACTGTGCGGATCTAACCAGGACCATCCCGGTTAATGGAAAGTTTAGTCGCCGGCAGAAAACGATATACAATGCATGCCTTCATTTACACCATTATGCTGCGAGTATTTTAAAGCCAGGCATCAGCATCATGCAATACACAGATAAGGTCGGTGAGGAAGCCACGATCATTTTTCAGAAAATAGGCTTATTAAAAAAAGCTGATGTGAAGAATGAAGACCCGGAAAACAGGGCCTACAAAAAATACCTTTACCATGGCATCTCGCACCACCTGGGTATAGACGTGCATGACCTTGGTTCACGCACCGAACCGGTGAAAGCAGGAATGGTATTCACTATTGAGCCGGGTATTTACATTGAAGAGGAACAGATCGGCATCCGCATAGAAAATAACTTTTGGATCACTAAAAACGGGAATAAAGACCTGATGAAAAACATCCCCATCACAGTTGAAGAAATTGAAGCACTGATGAAAAGATAATCCCGATTTCATCTTTAGTATTTAAACAACTGCAGTTATCATTCATTAAGCCTACATGAAACAGATTCCCAACTTATTTACGTTGCTCAACCTTGTATTTGGTTGCCTGGCTATTATTTGCATTTTGCAAAATGGTATCAGCATTCAATATAATGAGCAGGGTGCCCAATACAT
>JAKFCK010000557.1:0-2541 GCA_036676685.1 Chitinophagaceae bacterium
GAGGTGGAAGCGGCGCTGGCCGCCAGGGCTGCGGAAGGAGGGCAGCCGGCCGGAGTCCGTATAGCGGCGCAGCGTGCTCTTGCTAATGTTCAGCAGCAGGGCCGCCTCGTGCAGGGTGACCTCGGGATCGAGCAGGCGGTGCAGGACCTGCTGCCGGCTGCGCTCCAGGCACAGCGTTTTACAGTCTCAACCGACAGTGTACAAAACACAATAGACATTTCCGGCCCGTTTAATAATGCGGAAGTACATCTTCCTGCGGTAAAAAAGCGACCCGAATTTCCAGGCGGTAAAAAGGCCTGGCAGGACTTTCTTCGAACTCATATTAATATCGCCGTCCCTGTTGCCAACCGGGCGCTTCCGGACACTTACCAGGTAATGGTCCGGTTCATAGTGGGCAGTGACGGCAAACTAACAGGGATCGGTGCAGATTCAAATACCGGGTATGGAATGGAAAGCGAAGTGATCCGATGTGTCAAAAAAAGCCCGGATTGGATCCCGGCAGAAACAAGCAGCGGGAAAAAGGTCCGCTTCACTTTGAGGCACATAGTGACTTTCATCGTGAAACCAAACGACGTGCTAATCAGTTTCTGAAAAGTTGCGACGAATAAGGTCAACGCAGTCCTCGTGGCCTGCTACAGGAAAACTCCAATTTTTTTACACGTACGCCTGGTTGTTCCGGAACGATAGTAAAACCGGGTATTGCCGGTCATAGGCAATATGCAATAGGCAATAAGCAATAGACAAGGATAATGGTCTTTTAATTCAACGGTTATTTAGATACGTTTTTTTAACCGCTAATAAAATTACTGCCTGATCAACCCATTCTGCAGCATCCTCCCGGATCCTGGAATCCACTTTTTTATCCACATACTTTGAAATACAAAGTACTTTTACTTAGCTTTGAAATTCAAAGTGCTGATCGATGGATTTGAACTGTATCGGGGATGCTGACCTGTAAAAAAGGGGGGCGCCATTCAGATGCAATCATGTATCCAGGTTTTTACTGGTGCTGGCAGAAAGTAGAAGCTTGAAGTGAATATTTAGTATTATGTCGCTCAATTTAAATAATAATTAATCATGACCAACAAACCAGGAATTTCAATGCGGAGTAATACAATTGTTTTAGATATCATTAGCTGGCTGTTTGGTTTCGTTGCTTTTGCTATCGGCGTAGTGAATACGTTTTGGGGAAATGACCCCGGTTTCGGAATTTTCATTATACTGCTTTCCTTGATCTATTTTGTCCCGGTTAATACCATTCTTCGGAAGTTGTTTGATTTTTCTATTCCGGGGTTGGGGATCATTAAAATATTGCTGGCCGTCTTTATCCTCTGGGCATCCTTAGGCGTAGGAGAATTGTTTGATAAGATAGACCTTATGTTGAGGGATTTGTAGATAGCAATGGACAAAAGGTGAAAGGTGAATAGGCAATCGGCAATAAGCAATTTGCAATAAGCAATAGGCAATAAGCAATAGACAAGGAGAATGGTCTTCTTTGGGACCTGCATTTCCATTCAACATTTAAAATTCAACATTTAAAATTCATTATTCAAAATTAAAATTCAATGCTTAAATACATTGTGTCAGCCTTCACGTTAGCCGGCTGTAATATGGTAACCAATGAGACCCGCACCATTTCCACGGAAGTGCTTGATACAATAAAAACAAGGCCCGCGAAGCTGGACGCAAAACCTCTGCTGTTTGAAGCTGCATTCATTAAGGGCACTACGCACCAGGTAAAAGATGCCAGGATTAACTTTTATGGCGTAACAATTGGCCAGTTAAAAGTGTCCAGCGGGTATATTGTCGCGTGTGATCCGGCGCATATTGATGAATATGGTATACCGTTTACCCAGGTTTTTCCAACTGGTGAATTTCCTGTGCAGCTCGCTATAGCAAAGCTGGGTGAGCAGGAAACCATAGCATTTGCGCGAATAAGTTTTAGCAACGAACCGGTAGTAAAATGGGAATTTGCCCTGCAGGAAGGACAGTCCCCGATACCCGTCGGAGGCAAAAAAAAACATGGTTATTCTGTTGATCTCGGTTTAGGGATGTTTGCTGATAAAGACGCTGCCCAGGCTTTGGATAAGACCAATTTAACGGAGGATGATGCGCCTTTATACAAAGAGATGGACCAACATTACCATCACAACTGGCGGTATACGGTCCATAATTTTGGCCGGCACAACCTGGCCATATTTTCTTCAGGTTATGGTGATGGTTTTTATGCAAGTTATATAGGTTTTGATGCAGGGGGAAAACCCTGCAGGTTGGTCACCGATTTTGGCCTGTTTGACTGGGGTATACAATAAGCCCCGCAACCCTGTGAGAAATGACTGAACTAAAAATAATACAATGATAAAATATATCTTAATTGCGTTTTTTTTCGTGGCCTGTAACGTGGGCTCCGGCAAAAGGGATTCGGCGGATGAACGACTTCCCACTGATATGCCGGATACTATCCGGTCAAGGCCTGCGACCTTAGATGCGCAACCTGTGCTTTTTGAGGCGGCCTTTATCAAGGGTAGTGCACGGAAAGTA
>JAKFCK010000558.1:0-1531 GCA_036676685.1 Chitinophagaceae bacterium
GAACTTTTTTGTGAAAGGCGAGACCAAGGCAGACCTGCAGCGCTACTATTTTTTTGTAAATAGCGGTGAGGACCGGATCGTTGGCAGCCGTAATCAGCAGAATTCCCTTGCTAATTACCTGCGACAGATGCATGTGCGCCTATACGAGGGCTTCTGGGGCCGCCAGCTGGTAGGCATTGCAGGAATTGCCCTGCTGGTGATGGCCGTTACGGGGCTGCTGATCTACAAAGATTTTATGAAAAGGCAACCTTTCCCGAAAGTAAGAAAAGGCAAAGGTCTGAGAATCGTACTGGCAGACTGGCACAAGCTTTTAGGCATCAGCGCGCTTGCGTTCAACCTGGTGATCGCCATTACAGGAGCATGGCTGGGATTACAGCCTAAGCTGATGAGCTGGTTTGACATCAAAACGCCCAACAACTTTAAGGCACCTGAAATAATAAGTCCTGAGGAGGACAAGAAAACCACTGTTTACTGGGACCAGGTGCTGGAAGCGGGTAAAAGGGAATTTCCGGAGCTTACGCCTACCGGCATCACTGCTTCGGAAAACGGAAGCGCGACCGTTACGCTGGTAGGAAATATCCGGGGGCAGGTGTACGAGCGGAATGCCAATGTGCTGGTGTTATCTAAGACTAATTTAAAACCAGTTTTTAAGTACGATATCCGGGAGCAGCCCTTTAGTCATAAGTTCTACTTTGTGCAGGAGGCTTTGCATTTCGGCAATTTCGGCGGACTGGCTTTGAAACTACTCTATGCTTTCTTGGGCCTTACCAGCGGTTTCCTGTCGATCAGCGGTTTCGTGATCTACTTATTTCGCATGGATAAAAAGAAAGAACAGCGGTTTACTCCCCTGAAAACCACTTTTATTTATTGCATGGCCATTGTACTGATCCTGGTAGCACTGGCACTGGTGAGTATGTTCATTGGTTACAGCCAGGCTGCGTTGGCTGCAGCATTTATCATCAACGGAAGTCTGCTTATGCTGATTTTTTACTGGATGTACACTTTTATCCGGAATAAACTAAAACCACAATTGTCATGACCAGGGATTTTAATCTTTTGGAGCATACGCTGATCCCGCTGGCCTTGTTTGCACTTAACATATCATCGGTGCATTTGATCTACCAGCTTTTCATGGGCAGGTTGTTTAGTGTGTCGTGTGTTTTAGTGGCGGTCTGCACTTTGGTAATGGCGGCAGGGGTAGTGAAGAAAAGTAAGTTTTTGATGGTACCGGCGATGGTGTTGTACTTGGTGGTGCTGGTAGTTTCGGTTTGAAGAGCTTTTCACCACGGGTTGCAAGGAGTTTTTCCACCACAGATTGCAAGATCAATTGCATTGATAAAACAAGGATGCTAACTTGAGATCAGTTTAAAACGCAGAAAACCACCTCCGTTCCCGATTAATCGGGACCACCTCCGCCAGCGGAGGATAGCTTCTATGAATGGTTTTCGGCTTTGAACGTTGAATTTCATCTAAAAAGAAAATTCTGATTTATTCAGAGAGTTTCTACCTTCTATTGCCGTTCATCGCTGTG
>JAKFCK010000559.1:0-3214 GCA_036676685.1 Chitinophagaceae bacterium
ACCACCGGGTGCGGGACTTTCACTGGCTGTTTCGTCGACAAAATCTGACAGGGTCATCCGGGCCAATTTGCTGCCTGATTCATTTGCCAGCATATATTCTATGATCCTCTCCCCTGGATCAAACGGCCCAAGCTCATCGAGGCCCATTGACTTCACTGCAATTTTTATTAATTCCTTTTCGCTCACTCCTGTTGATCGTCGTTGTTTCTCGAGGAAATATCTGCCCGCATCCAACATCGACTTCAATGGGATCAGGCCCACGAGTTCACTACCCGTAACACGAATGCCCCGGGCTTCTGCTTTTTTACACACTTCATCAAAAGCAATGTGGACCGGAGTAATATTGATATTAGTAAGGTTAATTGAGATCTGGGCTACCCCATATTCTTCTATGAACCAACCAATGGCCTTCACAGCTTTAAGGCTACCGGGCTTATTAATTTTTATGCCATTTTCTTCCACATTCCTTCCTGCCTCACGCACATCAAAGGCAATCGCATTAGCTCTCCTGGTGGATGTCGTGTTAAGGTTCACATTGTAAGCCACTAAAAAATCCCTTGCCCCAATTACAGTAGCCCCCCGTTTTTCATCAAAAGCTGCCGGCCCAAAATCAGGTTTCCATTCGGGTAGTAATATTTTATTGGCAAATCCTTCATACTCACCCGCACGGATAACCGATAAATTACTACGCTTCTTATCGGGTTGGGCAGCTTCGTAAAGGTATACCGGCAGGCTGAGTTCCTCTCCCACTCTTTTGGCTAACAGCCGGGCATATGCGGCGGTTTCTTCCATGTCAATATTAGCAATGGGTATGAGCGGGCAAACATCCGTGGCACCCATCCGGGGATGTTCCCCTTTGTGTTTGGTCATGTCGATCAACTCCCCCGCTTTCCTGATACCGCGGAATGCCGCTTCAATAACAGCCTCAGGGTGGCCCACAATGGTAACAACGGTCCGGTTGGTCGCTTTTCCGGGGTCAACATTCAACAAGCGCACCCCTTCCACGGTCTCCATTTCGCGGGTGATCTCGTTAATGACAGAAAGGTCGTTCCCTTCACTAAAATTGGGAACACATTCAATAATTGGCTGCATGGTATATTCTTGGTTTAGATAATTTGTAGTTTAAGCCTTATGGAACATTTTGATAGTTGAAAACCTACTGGCATTACTGGCTGGAGCCCTGGCGATGGATTCAAAGTTTGTGATGCTGTATAAAAATAAAATATACATTTTACTGTTCTTCCTCAACCAGGTCCTTGGGTTTATATTTATAGAACAACATTCCAAGTGTCATGATAAGGCTGGAGAGTAATATTACAAAAAACAGGATGCCCTCATTAAAAGTTTCAAGTTTTAAATATTCAGGTATTTTGTAAAACAGCAGGATGGTGATGAGTCCGCGTGGAATAAATACCACTTCAGGAAAAACCTGTTGCCTGAGAAAAAAACGGAGGTATAAAAAACGAGTAACTAACAGCACTGCTACAATAATACTTCCCACGAGCATGACCTCCTCCTGCAGAACAATCTCCAGGTTGATACTAAATCCGAACAGCACAAAAAAGAAAGTACGGATCAGGAAAGAACTTTCTGCTGTAATGCTGTGCAGGAGTACCGTGATCTTTTCCACTTCCTGCTGCGGAAAAAGTTCCTGCACTTTGGTGATCGATACCAGGTTCCAGTTGTTCATTAACATACCGAATATGAGGATGATAAACAGGGAAGGCAGGTGCAATAATTTTCCCCCTACATAAAGACAGATCAGTAACGAGAACACCAGGAAAAAACGGACGTTCAGCTTTGATTTGGCGAGGATAACCAGCAGTAAGAGGGAAAACAACAACGAAAGCACCACCGATATCAGGATATTAAGAAAAAAAGATCCGACCGAAATAAAAGAAAAGGTTTCACCGGCGATAAGAAAATTAAAGATCAGGATACCGATGATATCTGAGAATGACGCCTCGTAAACCAGGAATTCTTTTTTGGCCGGGGACAGGGCATGCAGGCTTGGGATCACAATAGAACTACTCATAATTGACAACGGAATCGCGTATACCAGGCACTTGATTAAAGGCTCATGCAACCAGTAATACAAACCTGCCGCAATTCCAACCAGTGATAAAACAAAAATGAATAATGCAGATAAAAATGAAGCCCTGATCACCACTTTTTTCTCCCGCGTCAGTTTAAGGTCGAGCCCTGCTTCCAGGATGATCATCACCAGACCGGTTACTCCAAGAAATTCAACCATATTAGCCGGCAACACTATATTCCATTGCTTCAGGTCCGCAATCACCCGGAGCCCAATTCCGGCCGCCATTAACAGCAATACTGAAGGCACTTTAATGTAGCGGGACAAAATGGAAAAAATATAAGAAACGACTACCACAGATCCAAGGATCAATAATAAAATTTCAACGCTGATTTGTCCCATGCCGGGCAAGGTAAAACAATCATATTACACATAAAAATTTGTGTCCCCGGGGAGAATTGCTTATTCCCAAAACAGCCATTGTTATGGGAAATACTATCTTTATCCCTTCGCGGGTTGATACCGCAGGTTTATTAGATTACAGCCGGTTCTATTGGGCCAGCTATTTTTTGTAAGATGTTTACCTGATCAGACTTTTGAAGATTAATGAAATTATCAACTCAAATACTTTCCGCATTTGCCCTGGTGATTGGGCTGTCTGCTGCCGATTCTTATACCAACTATAATCTTTCCCGGAAAGTGGAAGCCAACAAGGGTTTTCTTTCTACTTCAGAGGAAGTGATCCGCAATTCCAGCCAGATCCACAAACTTATCCTCCAGATGCAAAGTGGGTTCCGTGGTTTTTTATTGACGGACGATAGTACTTTTCTTCAACCCTACTACCTGGGGTTACAGTTAGTGCCTACCCTTTTAGACGACGAAAAAAAACTGGTGAGCAATAATACCGTACAAAAAACACTGCTTGATGAGATCGATCAAAACCACGAGGAGTGGATCAATTACGCGAGCGCGCTTATCCAATCCCGCACCAGGCGGCTGGCTTCTGAAGAATCACAGCTGGAGTACGACCAGCTTTTTGAAAATAACCTGAAAAAACAGGTGGGAAAAAAACTCAATGATGAGATCACGCAAATGTTCCGGGAATTTGACCGTATTGAATATAACACAAGGAACGTAAGAGATGCCTCGTTACTGTCTTCCATCAAACAGACCCACACA
>JAKFCK010000560.1:0-9223 GCA_036676685.1 Chitinophagaceae bacterium
ACCTTTTTTATAATCTTGAAATTTACCGTCAGGAGTCACAGTTTCCCCCGGGAACCTGGAAAGAGAAAGTAGAGGAATATTTTAGCACCCTGCTGGATGAGATGGGTAATTTCCAGGACAAATGTGCAGCCATTGTGCTTATCGAAAAGCACCTGCTGCAGCATCAATACGATTTGGACCGGGAAGCCATGACTAAAATACAGCAGGAATGGGTAGAAGAAAAAATATCCTTGCAGGAGTTGCTGCTGAGGCGGTTAAAGACTGATGTGGTGCTGGCCACCGGTAATGCAGATGATATACCTCTCCTCCTGAAAACCGGGTTATGATTGTTATCATAGCTGCTGATGATGATTTTCATTGCATTTTTCGCTAAAAAATGAAATATTTGGGAATACATGGGTAAAGGTGTGCGCACCCAAACCCCAATCTCAAATATTATCATGCCCACCCAGGTGATTCATTTGGAGCGAATACAGGGATTATCTGCTGAACAGATCCCTGGCTTAAGCAAACAGTATGGAAAAAATGTTTTTCATGCTGCGAGATCCCGCAATTTACTGCACATCATCTGGGATATTGTGAAAGAACCCATGTTTATACTCCTGGTAATTGCCTGTTCACTTTATTTTATACTCGGAGAATTGCAGGAAGGTTTCCTCATGTTCCTGGCAATGCTGATCGTAACTGCAATATCATTATACCAGGAGGTAAAAAGCAGTAACGCAGTAAAAGCATTGCAGCAATTCACCGAGCCAAGGGTAAAGGTGGTGAGAGATGGCAATGAATTAGTAATACCCTCGGAAGAGCTGTTGCCTGGCGATATTATGTTACTGGATGAGGGGATGAATATCCCGGCCGATGCGATCATTTTGCAGGAAAATGATCTTACAGTGAACGAATCAGTAATCACAGGTGAATCCATGCCTGCGGATAAGCATGTGGCTGAGGGGTTGAATAAGCTATACCAGGGCACAACGATAAATAGCGGAAAATGTATTGCGCAGGTGACGGCCACCGCAAGTAGTACCGTGTTGGGAAAACTAGGCAAGGCCGTAGGAATGTACCAGCCGCCAAAAACATTACTGCAGGTGCAGATCAACTCATTCGTACGCCGTCTTGCACTATTTGGCCTGCTTGGCTTTTTTATTATTTTCCTGGTGAACTACTGGCATCACCGGGAACTGGTTACCAGTTTATTATTTGCGCTTACACTCGCTATGTCGGCGGTTCCAGAGGAAATTCCCGTGGCATTTTCTTCCTTTATGGCATTGGGTGCTTACAAAATGAGCAGGCTGGGTATTATCTCCCGCCAGCCCCAGGTAATAGAGAACCTCGGCGCTGTTTCAGTAATCTGCCTGGATAAAACCGGTACCATCACTGAAAATAAAATGGAGGTGAAAGCGATCTACGATCACAAAAACAATTCGCTTATCCAGCTGGAGGATCACCCGGTTCTGCTTAATGAAAATTTGTTGCGTTACGCTGTACTGGCCAGTGAGTTTAACCCTTTTGATGCGATGGAAAAAGCTATCTGGGAAGCTTACCGGTTATATGCAAAGGATAGCACAGCGGAACAGCTTAAAATGATCTATGAATATCCCCTCGAAGGTCAGCCTCCTATGATGACGCATGTATACCAGGAAGGTACTACCAAACTGGTAGCGGCTAAAGGAGCGGCAGAACGGATCGTGCAGGTTTGCCGTATAGCTGGAAAGGACAGGTCGCCGATAACAGCGTTGATCAAATCGTTAGCCTCTGAAGGATACCGGATAATCGGTGTAGCAAGTGCGTCACATGACGGGGATGTATTACCCGTCCGCCAGGATGATTTTTTCTGGCAATTTGAAGGATTGCTGGCTTTATACGACCCGCCAAAACAGGATACTTCCGAGGTATTAAAGCAGTTTGATCTTGCACAGATCGACGTGAAAATGATCACCGGGGATCACCCGGAAACTGCCATGAACATTGCCAGCCAGGTAGGTATGAGCAACAGGATGGTTTATGTAACCGGCGACCAGGTGATGAATATGAACGAAGAGGAGTTACAAAAAAGTGCCGCAGGCACCAACATATTTGCAAGAATGTTTCCTGATGCAAAACTTAAAGTGATCAACGCATTAAAGGCGAACGGGGAAATCGTAGCCATGACTGGTGATGGGGTGAATGACGGTCCTGCATTAAAGGCCGCAAGTGTAGGCATTGCAATGGGAAAAAAAGGAACCGAAATTGCCCGGCAGGCTGCTGATCTTATTCTTACGGATGACAAACTGGAGCGAATGGTTGCTGCCATACGGGAAGGGAGAAAAATATTCAGCAACCTGAAGAAAGCGGTGCGGTACATTATTTCGATCCATATTCCCATTATTCTTATCGCTTCACTTCCCGTGATTTTCGGGTGGGCTTACCCGAATATATTTACACCCATCCATGTTATTTTCATGGAATTGATTATGGGTCCTACCTGTTCTATCTTTTTTGAAAAAGAACCCGTGGAAGGTAATATCATGCAGCAGGCGCCCAGGAACCGGCTGGCAGGTTTGTTCACCCGCAGGGAATTGTTACTGAGTGTAGTGCAGGGGGTTGTGATTGCTGCGGGGGCCCTTCTCCTTTATTTTTATTATATGAATGGTGGGGCCTCACTGGAGCAAACAAGAACGATTGTTTTCACGAGCTTAATATTAAGCAACGTTTTTCTCACCTATGCCAATCGTTCTTTTACACAAACTGTATGGCATACCACCCGGTATAAAAATGCACTGGCACCTGTCATTGCTATTGCCTCCATATTGTTTCTCATCCTTTTGCACAAAGTGCCTTTGGTGCGAAACCTCTTTCAATTAGGCCTGATCAATGCCGGGCAGTTCTGGGTTTGTTTCGTGGTGGCTTTGGCAGGGGTGATGTGGTTTGAAGTATTTAAATTATTTCGCCAGGTAAAAAATCGCGGCCAGGCAGCTATTGACTAAATCTTTTTTTGTTATAACCCCAATGGGGATTTTATTAAATTTACTAATGGAGTCTGCTACTCAAATCCGGGACAGTTATGTATATCGTTATGAAGTGCTTTTTAACAGTGCCTCTATCGGGATCGTGATCGTGGATGGCGGGGGAACGATCCGTTCTGTTAATCCTTTTGCTATCAAAATTTTCGGTTATTCCGAAGCTGAATTATCCGGAAAGCCGATGGCACTCCTTATACCCGGGCTTTACGATGGCAAACACGGCATCTTTGGATACCCGGATCGCAATAAACCCAGGGTGAGGGAGCTGCAGCAAAGGTTGAATCTGCGCGCCAGGAAGAAAAATGGTACCGAATTCCCGGTAGAAGTAAGTTTTGGCTATTTCAACAGTAACAGGGACAAACAGATCTTTGTCTTTATTAAAGATATCTCGATCCGGCAAAAAGCCCAGGCCGATATTATCAACCTACATGATGAGCAGGAGTTGATCATAGAGCAACGGACGCTAAAATTAACCGAGGCTCTTCACCAACTGCAAAAATCAAAGGAAGAGTTATCAAAGTCCCTGGAAAAAGAGAAAGACCTCAGCGAACTTAAATCCAGGTTTCTTTCCATGGCCTCCCATGAATTCCGGACGCCCTTGAGCACTGTCCTATCTTCCTCTTATCTCATCAGCAAATATCCCAATACCGAAGATCAATCTAAACGACAAATACACCTGGACCGTATCATTTCTTCTGTACATATGCTCACAGATATCCTTAATGATTTTTTATGCGTTGGCAAAATTGAAGAAGGTAAAATCCCGGTAAGATTTTCTGAATTTGACCTCCACGAATTGATGAAAAGCGTGGTGGAGGAAATGAAAACCACCCTGAAAAAAGGGCAACAGATACAATCTTACCACCGCGGTTGCAAAAAGGTTTTTATGGATCCATCAGTACTAAAACACATCATCATGAACCTGGTCTCAAATGCCAGTAAATTTTCGCATGAAGGTGGGTTAATTGAAATAAGAAGTAGCTGTAATAAAAGCAGTATTGCGCTTTCCGTGAAAGATTATGGTATCGGGATATCCCGGGATGATCAACAACACCTTATGGAGCGTTTTTTTCGCGGTGCCAATGCCGCGAACATACAGGGAACCGGGCTTGGCTTACATATCGTTTCCAGGTATGCAGAACTCCTGAACGGGAAAGTGAAATGTGAGAGTGAGTTGGAAAAGGGTACTGAATTTATACTAACATTTAAACCTAAAATCGCCCAAAATGAAAAAGATCCTGCTGATAGAAGACAATGAGCTGATCTGTAACAATACAGCAGAGATATTGGAATTGTCCAATTATAAAGTGATCACCGCTGAGAACGGGAAGGTAGGCGTGGAGAAAGCTTTATCCGAGCGACCGGACCTCATTATCTGCGATATTATGATGCCCGTCCTGGATGGGTATGGGGTATTACACGCAGTTCAAAAAAATGAAGCCATAAAAAATACACCTTTTATATTTCTTACCGCAAAAACTGAGCGGAGCGATTTCAGGAAGGGTATGGAAATGGGTGCAGACGATTACGTAACCAAACCGTTTACGGGAACTGAATTATTAAACGCAGTGGACGGACGCCTGAAAAAACATGACATGCTTGTGCAGGAGCTTTCGCCGGTGATGAACAAAGTGGAACACCTGATACAGTCTTCGTTTAGCGAGGATGCTATGCAGCAATTCCTGGAAGGTCGTAATACAAATATCTATAAGAAGAAACAAACGATTTATTCCGAAGGTAATCATCCCAACCGGTTGTATTATATCATAAAGGGGAAAGTAAAAGTATTTAAGACAAACGAAGACGGAAAAGAATTGGTGGTGGAACTTTACACCTCCGGCGACTTCCTCGGCTATGTAGCTATGCTGGAAGGAGCGGTATATAAAGATACAGCACAAGCACTTGAGGAAACGGAAATAGCGGTAATACCAAAAGAGGATTTCGAGGACCTGATACATAATAATAAAAATGTGGCGGAACAATTTATCCGCATCCTTGCCCGTAATGTTTCAGAAAAAGAAGGCCAGCTGATTGGCCTGGCATATAATTCGTTGAGGAAAAAAGTAGCCGGGGCCTTATTGTTGTTGCAGAAAAAATATGAAGGGAAAGACGTTGATAAATTTACAATAGAGATCAACAGGGACAGCCTCGCCACCATTGCGGGTACTGCTACGGAATCGCTGATCAGAACGCTTACAGATTTCAAAACCGAAAAAATAATCGATATCCGTGATGGTAGTATCCTGATCCTTAACCAAAAGCGGCTGCAGGGGTTGCTGGCATAAACGTGCCAATCAACAGGTACAAATTACACTCTCACCCACCGCGGAAACAGGGCTTCCGCCGGGAATTATTTTCTTTTTCGCCAAACAAATTTCTTATACACGTCTTCGTGAAAAATAATTCGACCGGTAGAATCAACATCCACGGGATTGTACCAAACGACCACGGGCATTTGGTCATCTGCCCGCACGGTCACGGGGGATTGGTTACGAAGGCAGCCCTTTTGTTCCAGCGTATCAATAGCAATACTATTGTTTTTTAAGATCATGTGCCCCAGTTCCATAGGCTTTTCCATGCGCATACATCCATGACTGAAAAAACGTTTATTTAACCGGAAAAGGTTTTTCCCGGGGGTGTCATGCAGGTAGATACCGTAAGGGTTGTAGAAATTCAGTTTTAATAGTCCTAGGGCATTGTCGCAACCCGTACTCTGTCTTATCAGGTAAGGAAAATAGCTGCGGCTCAAAGCATGCCAGTTTACACTATACGGATCAACGATGTTGCCGGCTTTATTCAGCACCTGGTAATTGCCTGTATTGATATAGCCGGGATTTCGTTTAATGGCCGGTAACAACTCTTTTGTGGCAATGCTGAAAGGTACATGCCAGTACGGGTAAAGGATCACTTCGTTTACTTTGCTGGCCAGCGTGGAAGTAGGTGTAGATGTTTTGCCAACGATCATCCGCATTTCCAGGATAACTTTTCCGTGGTTGTAGACTTTCATATACGCAGCCGGGATGTTCACCACTATCACAGATTGGTTTTGCACAAGGCAGGACAACCAACGATAATAGTTGAGCGCAAGTACAGACTGCTGCAACCTGGCTGCCAATAAAACGTTCAGCTCCTGTAGCATAGGGCTTCGCAGTACGCCATCCGGTGCCAGGTTAAACTGGCGTTGTGCTTCTTTTACGTAATTTTTCAGGATACTGTCCGGCACTTGCCTGTTTCCTGCAGGGAAGATTCCCAACTGGTACAACTTTTCTGCCAGGGCGTGGTTGGTGCCCGTGACCTTATCGGACCTGATCGTTTGCTCCCTGAAGTTGCTGTCTGCCATGACCCTGTGAAACCAACCGATTTTCTTTTCCAGGGTATTGATCACCGGGCTTGGATGAGAAAGCCTGGCGGGCATAAGTTGAAGGGTATTATTTGTAACAGCATGGGCAAGCAAAGCAGGGATATCCCGGCAACCCGGTATGTAGGTCAAACCATTGTAGCCCAGGGCTGGTTTTATATTCCCGTACACGAGATCACTATAAAAACGTAAGGCAGTAGCGGTGAAGTTGACCTCTGCTTCCAGGGAATCATCAATAGTTGGTACAGCCCACTGTTCTTTTTCTAAAACCGTGATGTGATCCGGGCGGTATGCATTTTCCTCTAAACCGAGCCCGGCAGATTGTCTCACAGCCTCAAAAAAAATCTTCCGGTTAGTATGCCCCCCAGGTTTGATCCAAACAGGCTGGTAATTCATCCGGGCATAAAATTCCCGGATGCCGGCATTTTTTATTTTCTGATTGCTGTCGATAAACGGCCGAAGCTGTGCGGGTGTAAGCTGGGCAAATGATGAAAGGCCGGATATCAAAGTGAATAGCAGGAGAGTGGGCACGGTAATATTTACTTTTTTCACCTGGCTACATCTTTTTTGTGAGGTAAACGATAAACGCTGATTTTAATTTGCCGAACATTTTTTCGGCATTATGAATATCGTTCCTTATGGTTTTCATTTTCAGCTCAACCTGCTTCATCAGTTGATCATCCTCAAACGTGGCGCAGACAAGTGACTTCTCAAGTTCTGCCACATCGTTTCGTAACACGTTTATAAGATCATCTTCCTTGATAAAACTGGTCTGGAACTCTTCAAGCTGATTAAGGCGGCGTTTATCAACATTATTCTTCAACACATCAGACAACCTGTATTTAAATTGTACATTTTCATTCATCATAAATTCCAGCGAACGTTTCCATGTCTCAGATTCGTATCGCAATTGCATCAATTTAAAATCAGGCATCCCGATCATTTTCTGGCTCATGGTAAAGTGGTTTTATGCCCTGGAAATATTTCGTTGTTCGTATACCCAAGTTATTTTTAATGTAGCACTTAATTAAGAATCCTGAGCAGTTTAAGTACTGATATTGGTCAATAGTTGATAGCTGTGAATAAAACCTGATCTTCATTCATTACCCGGGAATATTTATTTGTTCGTTGAATAATCTCCTCCACGTTGAAAGCGTTGAAGGAGGCCATCCTTACCTGCATCCTGGCATACATATATCTCCAGTCAATGAATCGCAAAAAGGAACTATAGGAAAACAGGTGCCCCGCCTTACAGGAAGACGGGGCACGAATTTTAGTCCAGGGTATTATTTAACTGCGATGTGTTTTGCAGAAGGTTTTTTGGCTTCTTCTTTTCTTGGCAGGGATAGTTTAAGCACACCATCCTCGTACCTTGCTTCTATGCGCTCCTGGTTTACTTCTTCCGGCAATGTGAAACTCCTGGTGAAGGAGGAATAGCTGTATTCTTTCCTTGTAAACTTTTTCTCTTTTTCTTCTTTGCTTTCTTCTTTTTCGCTGCTGATGGTTAGCATGTTGCCGTCCACGTCGATTTTAAAATCATCTTTTTTCATTCCTGGTACTGCAAGTTCAACCTCGTATTTTCCGGCTTCTTCAGTAATATTCACTGCGGGTATATTCATTGTCCTGCCTAAAAAACTTCCTTCATCAAACCATTCGTTCCATGGTTTAAAAAGATCGTAAAACACAGATGGCCTTTTTTCTTCGGTCATTTTTTTTAATGCTTGAGTTTCCATGATTTAATATTTATAAATTATTAATGATTGTTTACAGTGGTAAATTTAGCTATCCGGTTTAGCGGTGTTCAGGACCTTGGTCAGCAAAATTATTGAGAGTGGTCAGTCAGCTACGACACTAATAAACAATGATCCTTTTCCGTTTTGCCCTTGCTTTTCCTTTGCATTTCGGGATGTGTACACAAAGTAAACCATGCCGGTATTCTGCACTTACAAATTCCGTATCTGCATTGGCAGGCAATTGGACATGGCGCATTGCCAACCGATTCTCGAACTCTGGCAAAACATCGCCAGGAGTTTTGTCGCCGGGGATTTCCATGACGATCACAGAAAGAATATTTTTCCCGGCATCCAGGAAAATATTGTCCCGGCTTACCCCGGGAATATCCGCTTCCATTTGATAATGATCTTCATATTCTTTGATATTCACTATAGGTATTTCCCCCGTATGTTCCTGGTGTTTTTTAATATGTTTCAGCAGGTCTTCCGCCTGGGGCATAGGCAGGTATTCGCCCGGATAGGGCGAATAACGGGACTGGTAATAATGACTACTTTTCATCTGGATTTTTTTTTCGGTTAAGAAAAACACGCTAGCCTGACGGACCTGGGATCATCAAAGGGTGAGAAAATAAATGGCAGGCAGAGGAGTGAGGGTAACAAACTGATAAAATTGGGGCATCAATCAAAATTTTACCCGGCTTGTTGTAAAGTTCTTAATTTATCCAGGTAATACAAAACCTCTTCATCGGATACCTGCTCAAAATCTGCGTAAAAAACGCCCACTCCCTGGAATTCGTCTGGAACATAGAGGGCTACCAGTTCATCCACTTCGGGCGATAATTTCTCTACCGAGGATGCGGATGCAACCGGCACAGCAATAATAATCTTACGGGGTTTGCTTTTTCTAAGCATGGAGATCGTACCCAGCAGGGTATTTCCCGTTGCGATACCATCATCAATAACGAGGACTGTTTTTCCTTCAAGGTTGGCGGGTTCCTGGCCCGCATTGAAGTGGCGCTGCATTTCACCCAGCCTGGCACGGATGTTTTTTACTTCCGAGGTTATATATTCTTCAGTGACATTTTCGTGGGGGATAACAAAATAGTCTGTGAGGCTGGCCGCGCCGATGG
>JAKFCK010000561.1:0-2492 GCA_036676685.1 Chitinophagaceae bacterium
CCCTGGAGCCGGTCGCCGAGAAGCGTGGCCGCTACGACGTCGAGTCGAAGAAAACGATCGAGCTGGCATCGTCGCGCTACGGCATCATCAGCAGCCCCGGCGACTATGTAGTGCTGGGCGAGACCATGCCACAACTTTTTGGAGGATTCAGCAACCAGCTCACCTACAAAAACCTAAGCCTGGATATTTTCTTCCAGTTTGTAAAACAGGAAGCCATCACGGCAGACTGGGGCCCGCTGGTAGGTGTGCCCGGTACGATGGTGAACAAGGATCTTTCTGCACTGGACCGCTGGAAAGCGCCGGGTGATGTAACCAATATTCCAAGGCCATCCGCCACTTCGGCCAATGCAGCCAATACTGCTTACAGGAATTTTTTCCGCTCATCTGATGCTGCATGGGGAGATGCATCTTATATCCGGTTGAAAAACATTTCGCTGGTATACGACCTGTCTTCGCTCACCAGTAAATGGAAACTTTACAATACCAGTATTTTTATCCAGGGACAAAATTTACTCACCATTACCAATTACAAGGGCCTGGATCCCGAGATCAATGGATTTGACCGCCGTTTTGTATTCCCGATCAATCCATTCGGCTCCGTGCGCACAGCGTCTATCCCGGTGCTGAAAACATTTACCGTTGGTTTAAAATTGTCATTGTAAACATACCTGCAACACATTATTTAAAAATACTGATATGAAATATATTACTATAGTTACCCTTTTTACAATCATGATCATGGGTGGATCCTGTAAGAAGTATGTAGAAATTCCCGCACCTACCAACCAGCTGGTGTCCGACCTCGTGTTTGCAGATGATAAAACTGCAACAGCAACTGTAGCGGGCTTATACAGCAGGTTAAATGCATTTAATTCCTCCTTTGCCAATTACAACGGCAGCTTTTTGCCTGCGTTCAGTGCAGATGAATTTCATTATGCGCTCAGTTCTGCCAACCTGGATGAGTTCAAGGACAATAGATTAATCTCCAGTAATTCCTCTGTGAATGGTCTGTGGGAGCCGGTGTATTCTTATATTTTTCATGCCAACGCGATCATTGAGGGGCTTAGCGCCAATGCCGCGGTTTCGGAAACGGTAAGCAAACAGCTCACCGGGGAAGCCAAATTTTTAAGGGCGTTCTTTTATTTTAACCTGGTGAATTATTTCGGCGATGTGCCACTGGTATTAAATACGGATTACCAGGTAAACACTTCCCTGCCAAGAACCAGCAAGGACCTGGTGTATGCATCTATCATTACAGATCTGCTGGATGCGCAATTGCTGCTGGGGGTCAATTATCCTACAGCCGAACGTACGCGGGCAAACAATGCCGCAGCTACTGCGCTGCTGGCAAGGGTATACCTGTATACGGAGCAATGGAGCAAGGCTGAAACCGAGGCCACCAAAGTGATCACGGATACGAGGTACAGTTTATTAACTGACCTGAACCTGGTGTTCCTGAAGAACAGCAACGAAGCTATCTGGCAATTGCAGACCGTGAATACGTCTACTGCTGGAGTAAATACCTGGGAAGGTTTTAGCATTGTGCCAACATCACCAACGGCCACCGTGCTGTATAAGTTCTATCCCAATTTTATTTCCACGTTTGAGGCGAACGATAAAAGAAAAACGGCGTGGACAAAAACATTTACCAATGCTTCCGGTAGTTTGGATTACCCGGTAAAATATAAAGTGAGAACGGGTAGCCCGGTAACAGAATATTCTATGACCATGCGTTTTGCAGAACAGTACCTCATCCGTGCTGAAGCAAGGGCACGGCAGGATAAACTCGACCTGGCGAAAGCAGATCTTACCGTCATCCGGAACAGGGCAGGGTTATTACCACTGCCGGTAACGATGACCCAGGCAGAATTGCTGCTGGCAATAGAAAAAGAACGCAAGCTGGAATTATTTGGAGAATGGGGCCATCGCTGGTTTGACCTGAAAAGGACCGGTCGTGCTATGGCGGTGTTGACCCCCATTAAACCAACCCTGGCTATTACAGACCTGCTGTACCCGATCCCCCTGGCGGCTCTTAATACCAATCCTAACCTGGTACCGAACCCCTGATATCAATAAGCCAAAAGGGGAGGGATTTTGTAATTCATTTCAAAATATTTAATATGCGTTTTCAACTCTATAGTTTTTTTATCCTTTTGCTGGCTGCACCGGTGCAAGGTTTTTCACAGGCCAGGGTGGAGATCATACCTGCATACCCGGAGCGGGGCAAAAAAGTAACCATCCGCTACGACGCCCTTGCAGCGGGCGCTATCATCCCCGCAGATGCTAAAGAAGTGACGCTGGTTTTTACCCATTCTAATTTTTACGAATACCCGTGGAAGATGCCACTGGAGAAAAAAGGCCGTTATTGGGAAACTTCTTTTATGGTGCCGCATTATGCTACCTACGCTACCTTTTATTTGCAGAGCGGGGAAAGTGTCGGGAAGGTCATTCTGGAGCTCTGAGAATGACCCAATGACCCAATGGCCCAATGA
>JAKFCK010000562.1:0-10397 GCA_036676685.1 Chitinophagaceae bacterium
CATCTTTCAACGTTTTGCTTCCGCTCAGGGCGGGAACAACTGTTGCGCCCAGCATCTGCATCCGGGCTACGTTCGGTGCCTGGCGCTCGATATCTTTTTCGCCCATGTAGACAATACATTCCAGGCCCATCAAAGCGCACACCGTGGCAGTGGCTACCCCGTGCTGACCGGCCCCGGTTTCCGCGATGATTCTTTTTTTACCCAGTTGCTGTGCGAGTAACACCTGCCCTATGGTGTTATTGATCTTATGTGCACCCGTGTGACAGAGATCTTCCCTCTTCAGGAAAATATTGGCACCATAACGCCGGCTCAGGTTCTCGGAAAAATAGAGCGGCGTTGGCCGGCCCACATAATCCTTCAGTAGTTTATCAAATGCGGCTTTGAATTTTTTAGTGCCGATTATCTTCAGATAATTATTCCTCAACTCCTCTACGTTTGGATAAAGCATTTCCGGGATAAATGCCCCGCCAAATTCCCCGTAATACCCGTGTTTATCGGGGTGAGCGAGATTGGTATGTTTTGTACTTGTCATTTTT
This sequence comes from Chitinophagaceae bacterium, assembly GCA_036676685.1. Lineage (GTDB taxonomy): Bacteria > Bacteroidota > Bacteroidia > Chitinophagales > Chitinophagaceae > Ferruginibacter. The sequence goes on from JAKFCK010000562.1 coordinate 537, forward strand.
TTTGATGTGAATGGTGAAATGTGAATGGTAAGATGTGAATAGTGAATGGTGAATAGTGAATAGTGAATATCTTCGAAAATCTTTCCGGGAATTCAAGGCCTTGTTTAATTAAGCAAAACTGCTAGCTTTCACTAGTCACCATTCACTATTCACCCTAGCCTTGCCTATAACCTTTCACTGTCTGCCCTCCACCTTCAACCCTTTACCCCTTCAACCCATGCATAAATTTCAACACAAGCGCCATATCCTTCACACCAGGTTCTTTCTCAAACAAACTGTTCAGGTCTGCGCCATAATAATCGGGGTGTTTAAAAGCCTTTACGATAGCAGCGTCATCGGGGCCAATACCCCCGCTAAGGAAAAAAGGCTTTTCAATTTTACTTTCTGCGATTTTTTTCCAGTCAAATTTTTTGCCGCTACCCCCCGCCCCGGTTGCTCCCTTATTATCAAAGAGGTAATAATCACAAACACCATCATAAGGTGCAACCAGTTCGTCGATATTTGTTTTATCTGAATCAATACTAAACGCTTTAATCACTTCTACTTCAGAAGAAAGGTCATCACACATTTCCGGCGATTCATTGCCATGCAACTGCACCACATCCAGTCCATAATTATCGATGGCATCCAACACCTCTATCATTTCCGGGTCCACAAAAACACCCACCTTTTTTAAATCAAAATCGGAGCCTTTTATTGCCGAACCTTCCAGCTTGTCTCCCATGTACCGGGGCGAATCCTTATGAAAGATCAGCCCCGCAAAATCAACATCTAATCCATCTAATTGCTGTAATTGTTTGAGGCTTGTAATGCCACATACTTTAATATTCATGAAACATATTTTTGGGCACTGCCCGGTTAAAAATTAATTATTTTCTCTTGCCGCTGATTTTTCAGGCGGCCCCAAGTTCTTTGACAAATTGCCTGAACGCCAAACCAGGGTCTGGTGCCTTCATAAATTTTTCACCCATTAAAAAACCTTTGAATCCTGCTTCTTTGAACCTGAGTATTGTTTGCACATCGTCAATACCGCTTTCTGCTATTTTCACTTTTCCCGGGGGGATAAGGTCGCCAAGTTTCAATGACTGTTGAATGTCCACCTTAAATGTTTTCAGGTTCCTGTTATTTACACCTACCATATCTACCGCATCACAAATGTGGCCAAGTTCCTCTTCATCGTGAAGTTCGAGCAAGACCTCCAGCCCTGTTGATCTGGCAAATGCGGCCAGGTCCCTCACTTCTCCGGGTGAAAGGCAGGCTGCGATAAGCAGGATCACATCGGCTCCCATGGCTTTTGCTGCCAACACCTGGTAGGGATCAATTATAAAATCTTTCCTTAAGATAGGGATGATATTTTTTCTTGCGTCCACGAGATCCTCGGTGCTGCCGCCAAAAAATTCGTTGTCGGTTAATACAGATAAGCCCGAGGCTCCAGATTGCGTGTATGCCTTAGCGATATATTCAACGTCTGCATGTTTATTAATAAATCCTTTAGAAGGTGACTTACGTTTAAATTCGGCAATGATCCCCGATGATTTGGCGTCCTGGAGGTTATTCATCAGGGACAAACATGGGCGATTGAAGTAAACTGTCGCCTTCAGGACTTCCTCCGTCACCATCATCTTTCTCACGGCCACTTCCTCCCGCTTGTGTGCAATAATTTTATCAAGAATGTTCATACCTATTTGATTAATGTTTGTAAACAGTTGTAAGCTTTGCCACTTTCCAGGCTGTTTACGCACAACTGGTAACATGTTTCATAATCTGTATATTTTCCCGTGCCATACAATGCCATTGCCGCATTGGCAATTACTACGGCATTCTGTGCCCAGCTTCCTTCTCCTCTCAGAATTTTCAGGAAGATAGCGGCAGCCTCTTCGGGGCTATTGCCTCCATGGATATCTGTTGCCTGCACTGTTCTTTTGCCCAGTGCCTCCGGCGTTAATACCTGTTCGCCTTTATTAGTGATCACCTTGGTATCCCCTGTTAAAGAGATTTCGTCATACCCGTCCAGGCTATGTATTATAGTGAAGGCCGAGTCTCCCTGTTGCAACAGGTAGTTATATATCCTGGCCATTTCCAGGTTGTAAACACCAACCAACTGGTAGGCCGGAGAAGAGGGGTTTACCATTGGGCCCAACATATTAAAAAATGTGCGCACGCCCAGGTTCTTGCGTATCGATCCAACCGCTTTTAGTGCGGGGTGAAACAGCGGCGCGTGCAAAAAACATATACCTGACCGCGTAAGTTCTTCATTCAATTTACTGCTATCTGTCGTAAAACGATAGCCCAGTTGCTCCATTACGTTGGATGATCCACTGATGGAGGATGCGCCATAATTGCCATGTTTGGCTACCTTGTTCCCGGTGCCTGCGGCAATAAAACAACTAAGTGTAGAAATGTTGAAGGTATTTTTCCCATCCCCACCTGTGCCTACGATGTCCATGACATCATGATCCTTTACGTTCACGGGCAGGGCCAGTTCCAGCAAGGCATCCTTAAAGCCCTGCAATTCATCAATGGTAATACTGCGCATAAGGTATACCGTTATAAAAGCAGATATCTCTGATTCATTATATTGGCCGGCGGACATATTTACCAGTACATCCCTTGCCTGCTGGCGGGAAAGCGTTTTGTATTCGAATAAGTAGTTTAATATTTTTTTCATTGTTGTCGGAACCAGGATTTATCCTGATATAATGATTTTACAGCTGACCAGGATGAGGTTTATATTTATTGTTGTAAAGTCTTTTAAACTCCAGGCTGTTCGTCCCAAAATTTATCAAAAGCCCGATTTCAAGATTAAATGCCTCCAGGTAATTTTTACCCTGTGCCAGGTGTACATTCTCTTGCCATAATTTATTCCAGGCATTTTAAATTCAATCTCCCTGGAATCCATTTCCCAGGATCGAATGTACGGTCATTGCTCCCTTGATAATCTTTTCTGTGATGTCACTATACTTGTACTCCATATCAAGTTAATCATCTAATCCTATAATCATGGTTCAGACCGCCAGCCAATTTCTCATGATTTGTTCACCGCAGGGAGTAAGCACACTCTCCGGGTGAAACTGTACCCCCTGCACATCGAAGGTTTTGTGCTGCAATGCCATTACATAACCATTCTCATCTTCTGCTGTTATCTCCAGGTCGGAGGGGAAATTTTCCCGGTTCACGATCCAACTATGGTAACGCCCCACTTCTATCGGCTCTTCCAACCCCTGTAAAATGCGGGAAGTTTTATTTACAATTTTGATCGGCGTTGCTACCCCATGAAAAACAGTATCCAGGTTCACCAGGGTTCCTCCAAAAGTTTCTCCAATAGCCTGGTGCCCCAGGCATACGCCCAGGATAGATTTGGAAGCTGCATACTCTTTTATCAATGGCAATAATAAACCAGCCTCTGATGGAATCCCCGGACCGGGAGACAAAATAATCTTATCATACTCCTTTACTTTTTCCAGGGGGATTTCATCATTCCGGTAGACGTCAATTTTCAGGTGCAGTATTTTTTCCACCAGGTGCACCAGGTTGTAGGTAAAGGAATCGTAATTATCAAAAACTAAAATTTTCATTTCACATATTTAATGTTTCAGCAATCCTGATCGCATTTTTCAATGCCCCGAGTTTGTTATTTACTTCCTGCAATTCACTTTCCGGCTTACTTGCTGCCACCACACCTGCGCCCGCCTGGTATATAAGCGTATTATTTTTACTCAGGAAGGTACGGATCATGATGGCATGATTACAACTGCCATCGAACCCGATATAACCAATAGCACCGCCATAAAACCCTCTTGCAGTAGTTTCATTTTGATCGATGATCTGCATCGCTTTGTATTTTGGAGCCCCGCTTAGCGTACCGGCAGGAAATGTACTGCCCAGGATACGGAAAGGATTTCTCACGGCATCCAGTTCTCCCTTTACCTCGCTCACAAGGTGGATCACATGGGAGTAGAAATGTACTTTTTTGAAACTGGTCACTTCTACATTATGGCATACCCTGCTCAGGTCATTACGGGCAAGGTCTACCAACATCACATGTTCGGCATTTTCCTTCTGGTCATTTTCCAGTGCGATGGCCAGGTTCTTATCTGTTTCATCTTCGCCAGTACGTTTAAAAGTGCCGGCAATAGGATGCACGATGGCGGTACCATTTTCAATGATCACCTGGCTTTCGGGTGAAGAACCCATCAGTTTATAATCGCCGTAATCAAAATAAAAAAGATAGGGGCTGGGATTGATACTCCGCAGCGCTCGGTATACATTAAACTCATCCCCGGTGAATTTCTGCATAAAACGCCGTCTCAATACGATCTGGAAGACATCACCCCTATGACAAGCCGCAATGCCAGTAGTGACCATTTTTTTGTAAGCTTCGTCTGTAATATTCGAAGACTCTTCGTTCCGGGTATTGAAAGGAAACACTGGTACATCCTTGTTCCTGATCACACTCTCCACATCTGCCACCCTGCTTTCCAGCCCGGCAAAATGATTTTCGCAGATGAACAATTCATCTTTATAATGATTGATAATGATCACATACTGGTAAAGGCGATACCGCATTAACGGCACCGGGTGTTCGTCCTGTTTCGCTTTTTCCGGGCTCAACTGTATATTCTCAAAAAACTGGATAGCATCATAACTTGTGTAACCAAAAAGGCCCTGGGCAATATTTATAGGTTTGGGTACCGGCTCAGTAACCTGGAACCGATCCATAAAATCGCCCATTGTTTCGGCAAGCTGCATACTGTTCACCGGTTTTACTTTTTCCGGGGGCTGGCCGGGCAGTTTAAATTCCAGCAGTTCCTTATTGATCACTTCTATACCGGCTATAGCATTGATACTAATAATAGAAAAACTGTTTTCCCCGGCGTGAAAATCTGTACTTTCCAGCAGGATGGTATCTCGGAACTTATCCCTGAGGCGCAGGTAGATACCCACAGGCGTGTACACGTCGGCAAGGATTTTTTTATACGTTGTACGCAATAGTATTTTTTTCATACAGAACTCCCCGCTGGAGTGTTAAGGTAAACCTGCTACTTTTTTACGGGAAGCAGGGAAATTTAGTGATCAAATTTATTTCTTATTCCTGCCGCTACTCCGCAGCCGCAGTATTAAAAAAGCCCCGACACTGATGTCGGGGCTAAATATTGTTATATAATACAAATAGAGCTAAGACATCATCAGTTCCTGATCATGTGCCACCAGCTTTTTTTGTTATTTAAATTAAAATCTGCCATTGATTATGCAAATATGGTGGAGAATTATGATACCGCAAAAAACTTTTTGCTACCTTACCGAAAAAGCTGCCATGCTGATACAACAAGAAGAAACGGGGCGGAACGGGTCATTTGTCGTAAATGAAGGCCAGGAACGGGTGGCAGAGATGACCTATTCCCTGGATGACCCGAACGTTATGATCATCGAACACACAGCTGTTGCCGAAGTTCGCAGGGGAAACAACCTGGGTTATAAAATGCTCCAACAGGCAGCAGATTACGCCAGGCAAAAAAAACTGAGCATCATTCCTCAATGTTCCTTTGCCGTTGCTGTTTTTGAAAAGCAACCTGGGGAATTCGCTGACGTAAAAAAAAACGAGATAAGAACAGACCGGGGATACCGGGCATAATAAAAAAAAGACAACTCATAAATCAATAGTATGATCCTAACAATTTTTGGAGCCACCGGAATGGTTGGGCTCGAGCTGGTAAAGCAGGCGTTGCACAAGGGCCACACGTTGAAAGCTTTTGGCAGAAATGTTTTTACGACTGATTTTCCCCGGAATGATCACCTGCAACTCATACACGGTGCGTTATTTGACGAAGAACAGGTAAGCAATGCCATCAAAGGCAGCGATGCCGTGCTTTCTGCGCTGGGCGGCGCTTTTGACGGCACAGACAAAAGCCGTTCCCTGGGCATGAAAAATATTGTGGAACAAATGGAGAAAGAAAAAGTAAACCGCATTATCGCCGTGGGTGGAATGGGCGTACTGGACGCCCCCGGTGGTGGCATACTGATGGATGAGCGGGATTACCCTGTAGAATATCTTCCCGTTGGCTCTGAACATCTGCAGGCCCTCCGGTTCCTGGAAAAGTCTTCTTTAGATTGGACTTTTGTATGCGCCCCGGACCTGATCAATGCACCCGTTACGGGCATCTATGAAACAACAGCCGATGTAAATCCTCCTTCCAGTAAACTGAGGATCAATATCGGTGACCTTTGCCTGTTTATGCTTAATGAACTGGAAAAAAACAAGTACATCAAAAAAAAGGTAGGCATCACAAACTAATACTACTGCAACTTCCCGGCTATTTTGTGACTGTGTTAACGGGTTAATAATTTATTTGGTACATCTTTGCGGAAATGAATCATTATTTGAAAAAGTTGTTCCCTGTTGTGCTTGTTTTTTGTGCATCCAGCACACAAGCCCAGCAATTAGATAGTGTCTATGTAAATTTATACACCGACAGCTTGAAAAAAGGCACTTACAACTACATCAATGTGGATGGGCTGTTGAATAATGGAAGTTATATACCGCTGGATAGCAACCATATCATTTTTAAAAGTTCACATGGTAAATTCTACGGTAACAGTTTATGGATTGACCGCAATATCAACGTAGCAAAGGTGGATATCCAGTTGTTCCTAAGGAAAGACAATAAGCTGATCAGAAACCTGGAGATGTACATTAAGACCAGGGAAGATGAACCGCTGAAAACAGAAGAGCAGTTACTGAAGGAGATGAACCAAAAAAGAAAGAAAAAAAACAGCAACAATAATTTAAACAATAATGCCCGGTAAACCGGGCATTATTGTTTAAAAAGTATATCTCACAAACCTTCCCACTGGATTCGGTTGAATTGCAGGATTAAGCAAACTTCTTGGCATCTTCAAGGAATTGGGCAAGGCCAATGTCCGTAAGTGGGTGCTTCAGCAAACCTAAGATTGAGCTTAGTGGGCAGGTGCAAACATCCGCCCCGGCTTCAGCGCACCTGATAATGTGGTTGGGGTAACGTATGGATGCTGCAAGGATCTCCGTTTTATAACCCTGTATCGAGAAGATCTGGCGGATCTGGTGAATCAATTCAACACCATCCCACCCGCTGTCATCAATACGGCCGATAAACGGGGAAACGTAAGATGCCCCTGCTTTAGCAGCCAGGATAGCCTGTCCGGCAGAGAAGATAAGCGTGCAGTTGGTGCGTATGCCATTATCTGTAAACCACTTGATGGCTTTTACACCATCCTTGATCATTGGAACTTTTACCACGATATTTTTATGAAGAGCCGCCAACACTTTCCCTTCCGACACAATCGTATCAAAATCTGTTCCCACCACTTCTGCACTGATGTCTCCATCCACCATTTCACAGATAGTCTTATAATGCTGGATAACTGCGTCATGGCCTTTAATTCCTTCTTTAGCCATCAAAGAAGGGTTAGTAGTAACACCATCTAATATCCCTAGATCGTGTGCTTCCTTAATTTGTGCAAGATTTGCTGTGTCTATAAAAAATTTCATAATTACACCCCCCAACCCCCTAAAGGGGGCTTACTTTTTAAAATGTTAGTTAATTAGATTATCTAGATTATCGCAAAAATATAATATTTGACATACTTACCTTAATTAAATTTTAGTATACAAAAAGGGGAAATAACTTGAAAGCGCAAGAAGGTTGTAAAGCCCCCTTCAGGGTGTTTGGGGGTGGGGCATAAAAAATGGCAAGTTACTTACATCGCACCGCTCAACCATTTACCCTTGCTACCTTCCGGTCCTGGGGGAGTTCAACAGGAGCTGGTCGTATAAGACTTGCCGGTGCAAATATAGGTCATGAGCGGCAATAAAATTTTTTGATTCAATTTTTTATAAAAAAAATTATCATAACACAGATTATTTTTATGTAAAAAAACAACATCCTTATCAAAAACTGAAGCCTGGCCTGTCTCTGCGGGAGTTGATCTGGGCCATGCCTATCAACTGATCACTCCTGTCGGTAAAAGATTTATAATAGAGCAGTACCGTGTAACTGTTCTCCGTCTCCCAGTAATTTCCTTCCAGCGCCGTTTTTTGATCCGTACGCCCCTGGTCTGTGAGGTAATAGGCATAATTGTAATAACCTTGCTTTAGAAAAGCTGTGGTTTCATACAATTTGGTTTCTTCGTTGAACCGGAGTTTCCATTTATCGGTTAATTCAAACCCGGTAAAACCTGCGCCAAGGTAAAGGTCTTTATTCGTATAAGCGGTACCGTTCGGTGGTGCAAAATAAAAATATACAGTAGCGTAATCGCCTTGCCAAAGCGGGTTGATGCTCTCATACGTGGTTACCTGGTACATCCCGTTGTAGTCAGGAAAATAGACGTATCGTTGGCTGGTGCGGTCAACATCGGGTTTAAGGAAAATATCTGTACTCGCTTTGTTGTAATTGGCTTTTTCTACCCGGTCGCTCTGCAGGCGAAAACTTCGCAGGTCCAGCCAACGCCATTCTTTGCCCCCCTCGAAAATGGCAAAATTCTCCGAGTTGTATTCAAGCACATTACCCCGCACAAAAGTGGGGGGAATATCTTTTTGGGCATTATCCCAGCGGTTATTCTGCAGGATTACTGCCTTCATTTGCTGGGCCGCACTGAAAGAATTGAGGTCTTTGATATTAGCAGAAAACTTTATTTTTTGATGCGTGGTAAAGTACTGTGGTGTGAAGGGTTGTACCACTTCCGCAGCGATGACGGCTTTTTGTTCCAATACATACATCCGTTTGGTGAACACCAGCTTTGAGGTGTCACCATCCAAAAAAACTTTTAACAAATAATTTCCCGATCGCGTAGGCACAGCGTTCCTATCCGGAAGTATTGCCTGGTAATGCGTGTAGCGGGTAAACGCTATTGAAGAATACCGGTAGGTTCCTATCCTGTTTTGTGTGAAACCTTTCAGGTAATCGAAGGGGCTCAGGTTTACCGGGTTCCAATTATAATCGCACAATACATAAGTGTAATAATAGTTTTTAAGGCTGCCTTCCATATCATCAAACCCAAGCTGTAACTGGTCTCCGCTGTTGAGCGTGTACACAGGGAGGGCCTGCTGATTGCCGTACTGGAACAATTGTACGGTACGGATATAAGGCTTGTAGATCATATCCTGCCCCGCTGCTTTTGCGGGGGGAAAAAGGCAGGAAAACACAAAAAGTAAGTTAAGGATATTACGGATGATTCGCATTGAATAGCTATTTAAATTACTTTTGAAAGATACCAAAAAAAAGCCTTTTGAATGTCTCCTTATTTATAGCCAAAAGAATTGCTGCCGTCAAACAACGTACATTCAGCAGGTTTATCATTGGGCTTGCGATCAGCGCTACAACCCTCAGCGTCGCCGTAATGATCGTTGCCTTAAGCTTTGTAAATGGTTTTCAGCAGGTGATCAGTAATAAAGTGTTTAGCTTTTGGGGCCATGTGCGGGTGCAACAAAGCCTTGACGAAAAAGTGAGCATAGCCGAAGAATATCCCATTGCCCAGGACGACAGCGTGGAAACTTACCTGGAAAGCCTGCAGCAGGTGCAAACCGTAGAAAAGTATGCCAGCAAATCCGCCATCCTCAAACATGAAACAGATATCGAAAGTGTTTTATTAAAAGGCATCGACAAGGATTTTCAATTCGGCCGGCTGCAAAGTTTCCTGCAGGAAGGCAAATGGCTGTCTTTTGCAGATAGCGGCTACAGCCAGCAGATTAATATCAGCACATATACAGCAAACCAACTCCGGATAAACGTGGGTGATACAATGCTTGTTTTCTTTTTCAGTGCCGACGGGAGCAGGCGGGCACGAAAACTGAATGTGAGTGGAGTATTTAAAACGGGTATAGAAGAG